>CAMOKZ010000020.1 GCA_946618155.1 uncultured Lachnospiraceae bacterium
ACTTCCCATAAACACAACGATCCCCGGCAGAATCACGCCGACTCTGCCGGGGACGAAATTACTTCCGCGGTGCCACCCCGTTTTATGGATCTCCATACGCTCTGCAGGTACTGTCATACCCCGGACCTCTCACGCGTGTCCCTGCGTCGCAGAATACTCGGCACCGGGCAGGTGCCTTTGACTGCGCCCTCAGCGGCCCATTTGACGGACTGGGGCCTGCCCGGCTCTCAGCCGCCCGGGCTCTCTGTATGATCATATCCGCCTTTATTCCCGCTTCAACGGTTTATTATATTTAATTAGCGGCAGTTTATCACTTTAACGCTTTGCTGTCAACCTTTATTATTTCTTGACGCCCCCTGCCGCCGGTGGTAAACTTGAGAAAGCGAATTCGGCAACTGCGCATGCTGCGCATTCTTCAGAAGGGAAAAGGAGTACTGACAGTATGGAAAAGAAAAATATTGACTGGTCAAGTCTCGGCTTCGGCTATGTACAAACCGACAAACGCTTCGTATCCAACTTCAAGAACGGTGCCTGGGACGAGGGCACGCTGACCGACGACGCAGAGGTACGCATCTCCGAGTGCGCCGGCGTCCTGCAGTATTCCCAGTCCTGTTTTGAAGGCCTCAAGGCCTACACCACCGAGGACGGGCACATCGTCACCTTCCGTCCCGACCTCAACGCCGCCCGCATGAAGGACTCCTGCGAGCGCCTCGAGATGCCGGTCTATCCGGTGGACAAGTGGGTAGACGCCATCGTGTCTGTCGTCAAGGCCAACGCCGCCTGGGTACCCCCCTACGGCAGCGGCGCGACCCTCTATATCCGTCCCTACATGTTCGGCAGCAGCCCCGTTATCGGCGTCAAGCCCGCCGAGGAATACCAGTTCCGTGTATTCTGCACGCCGGTCGGCCCGTACTTTAAGGGCGGCGCAAAGCCCATCACCATCCGCGTCTCCGACTTCGACCGGGCAGCCCCCCGCGGCACCGGCCACATCAAAGCCGGCCTGAACTACGCGATGAGCCTGTATCCGATCATGGACGCGCACCGCAACGGATTTGACGAGAACATGTACCTCGATCCCGCCACCAGGACGAAGGTGGAGGAGACCGGCGGCGCCAACTTCCTCTTTGTCACGAAGGACGGCACCGTTGTCACGCCCAAGTCCTCCAGCATCCTGCCGTCCATCACCCGCCGCTCCCTAATCTACGTCGCGGAGCATTATCTCGGCCTCAAGGTCGAGGAGCGCGAAGTCTTCTTCGAGGAAGTGAAAGACTTTGCGGAGTGCGGTCTCTGCGGTACCGCAGCCGTCATCTCCCCGGTCGGCAAGATCTATGATCACGGCAAAGAGATCTGCCTGCCGAGCGGCATGGACGAGATGGGCCCTGTCACGAAGAAGCTTTACGAGACCCTGACCGGCATCCAGATGGGCCGCCTCGAAGCGCCCGAAGGCTGGATCAAAGTCATCGAATAATCCGGACGACTACATCAAAAAGGCCGCTGCATCCTGAAGATGCAGCGGCCTTCTTTGCGCCCTGAAACGCGTTACATGTCTGATTCAATAAAGACGGCGTAGATCGCACGGATGGCTGCCTCAAAGTCGTCGTTGCGCACGCCGATGATGATGTTCAGCTCGCTGGAGCCCTGGTCGATCATCTTGATGTTGATGTTCGCAAGGGCAAGGGCGGAGAACAGGCGGCCCGCCGTACCCTTCGCAGCCTTCATGCCGCGGCCGACGATGGCGATCAGCGCCAGATCGGACTCCAGATCGATGCTGGAGGGGTTGACGGCACGGTGCAGGCCCGCGATCACGGACTGCTCCTTTTCCGCAAACTCCGACTGGTGCACCAGAATGGAGAAGGTGTCGATGCCGGAGGGCGTATGCTCGAAGGAGATGCCGTTCTCCTCGATCACCTGCAGCACGCGGCGGCCGAAGCCGATCTCGGAGTTCATCATTTCTTTTTCAATGTTGATGGAGCAGAAGCCCTTCTTGCCGGCCACGCCCGTGATCAGGTGCTTCGGCTGGCGGCAGGTGCTCTCGACGATCATGGTGCCGGGATCCTGCGGGCGGTTCGTGTTGCGGATGTTGATCGGGATGCCCTCCCGGCGGACCGGGAAGATCGCGTCCTCGTGCATGACCGTGGCGCCCATGTAGGCCAGCTCCCGCAGCTCGCGGTAGGTGATCGTCTCGATGGGCTCAGGATTGTCGACAATGTGCGGATCGCTGGTCAGCATGCCGGACACGTCCGTCCAGTTCTCATACACGTCCGCTCTCACCGCGCGGGCGATGATGGAACCGGTGATATCGGAACCTCCGCGGGAGAAGGTCTTGATGCTGCCGTCGGGCATTGCCCCGTAAAACCCGGGGACAACGACCCTGTCCAGGTTTTCCAGGCGGCGCCGCAGCAGATCGTTGGTATTCTCGCTGTCGAAGACGCCCTTCTCATCGAAGAGGATGACCTCCGCCGCGTCGATGAACCGGTAATCCAGATATTTGGCCAGGATGATTCCGTTCAGGTATTCCCCGCGGGAAGCCGCGTAATCGCGCCCCGCCTTGCGCATGAAAAGATCCTGCATGAGCGCGAACTCATCGGACAGGTCAAGATCCAGACCGAGACCGCCGATGATCTCGTCATAGCGGGCCTTGATGGCCGCGATCCGCCCTTCAATGTCCTCGCCGCGCATCGCGGCGTCATAGCACTGGTAGAGCAGATCCGTCACCTTCGCGTCGTCGGAATATCTGCGCCCGGGCGCAGAGGGGACCACATAACGGCGGGAATCGTCATCCCGGATGATTTTTGCTACTTTCTTCATCTGTTCCGCGGTAGCCAGGGAGCTGCCGCCGAACTTCACTGCTTTTTTCATATTTTCCTCAGTTCCCGTCTGCCTTTACTTTGATGCCTCGATCACATCCGCCATGCTGTACATGCCCGGGGCCTTCCCCACCAGGAACTTCGCCGCCTGCAGGGCTCCTCTGGCAAATACCGCTTTCGAATATGCCGTGTGGGTGAACGTGATCGTTTCCTGCGTACCCGCGAAGATCACTTCGTGGATGCCGGAGATGGTGCCGCCGCGCACCGCGCTGATGCCGAGTTCCTTCTTCTCCCGGGCAGCGCTGCGCCCCGAACGGTCGTAGATATATTCATACTGCCCTCCGGCCGCCTCGTTGATGCTGTCGGCAAGGGCGAGGGCCGTGCCGCTGGGCGCGTCCTTCTTCAGGTTGTGGTGCTGTTCCACGATCTCCACGTCAAAGCCGGCGGGACCCAGGGTCTTCACCGCGTCCTTCAGGAGGCTCATCAGCAGGTTGATGCCCAGAGACATGTTCGCGGACCGGAGGAAGGCATTGCGCGCGGCCTCGGCGTCAAGCCGGTCCGTCTGCTCCTTCGTCAGGCCGGTGGTGCAGACCACCGCCGGGATCTTCTTTTCGCAGGCGTAATCCACCAGGGAATCAAACACCTTCGGCGAGGAGAAATCCACGATCACGTCCGCTTCCTGCGTGCACTCCGCAAAGGAAGCAAATACGGGGTATCCCATGTCAGGACCGGGCGCGGGATCGATACCGGCCACGATCTTCAGTTCCTCTTCGCTGCCGGCAAGCTCGGTGATCACCCGTCCCATGTGTCCGCGGCATCCGCATAAAATCATCTTTACCATAGCACGTACCCCTCTTTACAGAATGCCGTATGCGGTCATCGCGCCGCGCAGGCGCTCCAGGTTCTTTTCGTCCATCTCGCAGAGCGGCAGCCGCAGCGGGCCGGCCTCTTTGCCCATCAGGTTCAGGGCAGTCTTGACCGGGATGGGGTTCACTTCACAGAAGAGGGCGTCGATCAGGTCCATTGCCTCGATCTGCATCGCCCTGCTCTTTTCGGTATCGCCCGCGAACCAGGCGGCGGTCATTTCGTGGGTCTGGCGCGGCGCCACATTGGCCAGCACCGAGATCACGCCGCGTCCGCCCAGGGAAAGGATGGGAACGGTCTGATCGTCATTGCCCGAGTAGAGCTCGATCTTGTCCCCGCACAGCCGCATCAGTCTGGCGATCTGCGTGAAATTGCCGCTCGCCTCCTTGATGCCGACGATGTTCTCCACGTTCTCGACCAGCCATGCGGTGGTCTCCGGCTGAAGGGCGCAGCCCGTCCTGCCCGGCACGTTGTAGAGAATGACCGGGATGTGCACGGCGTTTGCGACCGTGGCAAAATGCTGCTTCAGGCCCTTCTGCGTTGCCTTATTGTAATAGGGCGTGACCAGCAGCAGGGCGTCCGCCCCGTACTTTTCCGCCTCTGTGGACAGATAAACGGCCGTCTCCGTGCTGTTGGAGCCGGTGCCCGCGATGACCGGGATCCTTCCCGCCACCTTTTCCACGGCAAAACGGATCACGTCCAGATGTTCCTCGTGGCTGAGCGTGGATGCCTCGCCGGTCGTCCCGCAGATGATGATGCTGTCCGTGCCCTGTTCGATCTGCTCTTCCAGCAGTTCGGCAAGTTTCTCATAATTAACCGATGTGTCTTCATGCATGGGCGTCACGATCGCGACACCGGAACCCGTAAATACCGACATCCCCGTTCTCCTCTCCTGACCGCAGCGGTCACTCTTGTGCTGCTTTGTAATCCGTAATGACTTCGGTCACCTCATCCACATAGGGCCACAGCTCTTTGCACGGATGCGTACCGGTCAGAATCATTTCGCCGCCTTCCGGCAGGGCCTCAAACAGGGCGACCAGCTCGGCGGTCTCGACGATCCCGCACTCCAGAAGCTCCAGCGCCTCGTCCAGAATGATCACATTGCACTCGGACGTATCCAGGACTTTCTTTGCAAAGCCCAGACCGTTGCGGATGTGCGCCCGCTCCTCCTCCTGCTCCTCTGCGGTCAGGTCCTCGTACGGCCTGTCATACTTGTCGAACCGGAAGAGCTTGATCTCCGGCTCGAGCCGGCGCAGATACTCCAGTTCCTCGTTGGACTTGCCCTTCAGGAACTGTACGAGATATACCGACTTGCCCGCACAGGCTGCCCGTATTCCTTTCCCGACCGCGGCGGAGGATTTTCCCGCTCCGTTTCCGCAGTATATGTGGATATACGATCCGTTCATTTTCTTTTTCTTATACCTCCGTGTCCACCCGCGCATACGCGGCACAGCACACTCACCGGCCCGGCGCAGATAGTTCCTCTAATACTACACCAACATTTCAGGAAATGCAAGTTTGGCTTGTTTTCCTTATAAATTGTGGTAGAATAGCAAAGATAGTGCGCCAAAAGAAGTAAAGGAAGAGGAGATTTATGGTACGGGAAGACATCAGGAATATCGCGATCATCGCCCATGTTGACCACGGTAAAACGACCCTCGTCGACGAGCTGCTCAAGCAGAGCGGCGTTTTCAGAGAGAACCAGGAAGTAGCCGAGCGCGTCATGGACTCCGGTGATCTTGAGCGGGAGCGCGGCATCACGATCCTATCCAAGAATACTGCCGTTTTCTATAAAAATACGAAGATCAACATCATCGACACCCCCGGGCACGCCGATTTCGGCGGCGAGGTGGAGCGTGTCCTCAAGATGGTCAACGGCGTCATCCTCGTCGTGGACGCCTTTGAGGGTCCCATGCCCCAGACCCGCTTCGTGCTGCAGCACGCGCTGGCCCTTGACCTGCCCGTCATCGTATGCATCAACAAGATCGACCGGCCCGAGGCAAGACCCGCCGAGGTCATCGACGAGGTCCTGGAGCTTCTGATCGACCTGGACGCCTCCGACGCCCAGCTCGACTGCCCCTTCGTCTACGCCTCCGCCAAGGCCGGCTACGCCGTCCTCGATCCGGACGACGAGCCGAAGGACATGAGCCCGCTCTTCGAGACCATCCTGCAGAGCATTCCGGCTCCGGAGGGCGATCCCGACGGCCCGGTGCAGGTCCTGATCAGCACCATCGATTACAATGAGTACGTCGGCCGCATCGGCGTTGGCAAGGTGGACCGCGGCACCCTCAAGGTGAACCAGGAGGCCGTGCTGGTCAATCATCATGACCCGGACAAGCTTACGAAGATCAAGGTCAGCCGGCTCTACGAGTTCGACGGCCTGCGCAAGGTCGAGGTGGACCAGGCGCCGATGGGTTCCATCGTCGCCATCTCCGGCATCGCCGACCTGCATATCGGCGATACGATCTGCGCGGCGGACTGCCCGGATCCCATCCCCTTCCAGAAGATCTCCGAGCCGACGATCTCGATGAATTTCATCGTCAACGACAGCCCGCTGGCGGGGCTTGAGGGCAAGTACGTCACCTCCCGCCACCTGCGCGACCGTCTCTACCGCGAGCTCAACACGGACGTGAGCCTGCGCGTGGAGGATACCGAGGATACGGATACCTTCAAGGTCTCCGGCCGCGGCGAGCTGCATCTGTCCATCCTGATCGAGACCATGCGCCGCGAGGGATATGAGTTCGCGGTCAGCAAGGCCGAGGTCATCTATAAATATGACGCCCGCAACCGGAAGCTCGAGCCCATGGAGCTGGCCTACATCGACGTACCGGATGAGTACGCCGGCACGGTCATCCAGAAACTGAGCCTGCGCAAGGGCGAGCTGCAGGGCATGAGCCGCACCAGCGGCGGCAGCACCCGCCTCGAGTTCTCCATCCCGTCCCGCGGCCTGATCGGTTTCCGGAATGATTTCCTCACCGACACCCGCGGCAACGGCGTGATCAATACCATCTTCGACGGCTACGGCCCCTACCGCGGGGACCTGCAGTACCGTTCCCAGGGTTCCCTCATCGCCTTTGAGGCCGGTGAGGCCGTGCCCTACGGCCTGTTCAACGCCCAGGACCGCGGCGTCCTCTTCATCGGGCCCGGCACCAAGGTGTACGCCGGCATGGTCATCGGGCAGAGCGGAAAGTCCGAGGACATCGAGCTGAACGTCTGCAAGACCAAGCATCTGACCAACACCCGCGCCTCCGGCTCCGACGAAGCCTTAAAGCTGACGCCGCACAAAGTGCTCAGCCTCGAGCAGGCGCTGGAATTCATCGATACGGACGAGCTCCTCGAAGTCACGCCCCAGAGCCTGCGGATCCGCAAAAAGATCCTGGATCCCACCCTGCGCAAGCGTGCGGGCTTCAAAAAAGCACAGTGAAAAACGCAGCCGAACGACCATGCACATGCATGGTCGTTCTTTGCCTGCTGAAAAAGAATTTTTCCCGGGTATGCTAAACCAATAAGGAAAGGGGGGCGAACAGTTGAACTGGAAAACGCATTTTAACGCTGCCGTCAGGCTGGCCGGCAAGCTGCTGTGCAGCACGGACAGGGTACGGCATATGACAGAAGAACCGGAAAAAGTCTACCGCGCGACCGTCGAGGCACCGCTGGAAGAGCCCTGCCGCGTTTACGCGGATCTTTCCACGCCCGGACGGCTGGGCCTGGGCTGTACCTGCCAGGACGGCAAGGACAAAAAACTGTGCCGGCACATGGCTGCCCTCCTCTACGCCATCGAGGATGAGGACAGCGTGATCGACGACGGCCTCTCCGAGGCCTTGCGCCGCTCCCGCGAGGGCGGCCGGGAGACCTCCGCCCGGGACGAGCGGGGCGCTTCCCCCGCAGACCTGCCCTTCGATCTTGAAGAGCCCCGTCCCATCACCCTGGAGGAAGGGACCTATCTGGACAGCTACCGGTACTTTGACCTCGCCGCCCTGCTGCAGTCCTGCGCCTACTCGGCGGCGGAGATGACCAGCGCGCGCAGGATGATCAGCCGGGGCGAATTTGTCCTGGACCACGTGGAGACCACCTACGACGAGGGTCTCTCCCCGGAAATGATCGGCGTCATCTACGGGACCCAGAATCCCGGCACGCCGCGGGCTGCCACCTGCATGCTCAAATTCGACCGGACAAGGCTGATCGCCAAGCAGTGCACGGTCTACAGCTGCAAGGGCTATTACTATGGCTTCGAGCGCGACCTTCTCGGCGCGCCGGGGGCGGGCACGCCGCGCCTGTGCGTGCACGACCTTGCCCTGCTGCTCCTGCTGCAGACCTATCTGCAGGACCACAGCCTGGGCGACGCCACCAGCAGCCGGGGCATGGACCTGCTCGAGCGCTACCGGCGCCCGGCCTCCGGGGCCGTCTCCGCTGCCGGGCCCGGTGAGGACACCCTTTCCACCGCCAGCCCGCTCCTCCTCGAACCGCGGGTATTCTTCCCCGAGGATGAAGGGGCGCTCGGCGTGGAATTCCGCACCGGCGTAAAGAAGCTCTATCTCATCCGCAGTCTCGAGGATTTCTACGACTGCGCCGAGGAGGGCGGCACCTGGCAGCTGGGCAAGAACGCGCAGATCGATTTCTCCGCCCACCGCTTTGACGCGCGCTCCGCGTCCTACTACACCTTCCTGCGCAGCGTGATCGCAGGCGTAAAGACACAGCGCACCCGCATGGTCCGTCCCTGGGGGCCCGGCTTTGCCGCGCCGCGGGTCGGCCGCGAGCTCATCCTCACCGGCGACCTCCTGGACGCCTTCTTCACCGCGGCGAACGGGCTCTCCTGCCCGCTGCGCGCCGGCGGAAAGGACGCCTCGATCACCTTCACCGAGCGCGACCTGAAGATCACCCTGCGCACAGCTCCCCTTCTGGGACAGGGCAGAGTCTTCCTCGGGATCCGCGTGACGGCCGAGATTCCCGCGGTCATCAAGGGAATCGACTATCTCTACTGGCACGAAGTGACCGGCGGGGACAATCACCACTTCTGCCGGATGAGCCGCGAAGTGACCTCGCTCCTTCGCCCGCTCTTTGACGCCGCCGGCGAGGACGGCCTTG
Organism: uncultured Lachnospiraceae bacterium; assembly: GCA_946618155.1. Taxonomy (GTDB): domain Bacteria; phylum Bacillota; class Clostridia; order Lachnospirales; family Lachnospiraceae; genus CAMOKZ01. The sequence continues at coordinate 8,757 of CAMOKZ010000020.1, forward strand.
ACTTCACCGTGGGCCGCAGCCGTCTCTCCGATTTTTACTACCGGCTGCTCCCGAAGCTCGGGGACCATGTCCGCCTGATCGAGGAGACACCCGAGCTGATCCGCCGCTATCTGCCGCCCCGCGCCGCGTTCCGCTTTTTCCTGGACGCGGATCCCGACCGGATCGCCTGCGCGGCCCAGGTCCTCTACGGGGAGGAAGCCTTCCCCCTGACCCCGGAGCCGGGCGCGCCAGGCGCGGCTGCAGCCTTCCGGGACCTCCAGGCGGAGGAGGCGGCGAGGGAGAGCGTCCTTGCCCTCTTCCCGGTCTATGAGCCGGGGGAGCAGACCTTCGCCACCGAGCGCAGCGCCGACGCCGTCTTTGAGATTCTGGAAAACGGCGTATCCCGCCTGATGGAGCTGGGTGAGGTCCACACCACCGACCAGTTCCTGCGCCTGCGCGTCCGCAGCCGCTTCGGCCTGAAGATCGGCGTCTCGGTGGAGAACGACCTGCTCTCGCTGGACGTCCTCTCCGACGAGGTCTCCCCCGAGGAGCTCCTGGAGCTTCTCGCCAGCTTCCGCAAAAAGAAGCGCTATCACCGCCTCAGGAACGGGGATTTTCTGCGCCTCGACGGGAACGACACCGTGGAAGCCCTCGCGGAGATGCTCGACACCCTGCACGTGTCGCCGAAGGAATTCGTCAAGGGAAAAATGCAGATCCCGGCCTACCGCGCCCTCTATCTGGACCGGATGCTGGAGGATCACGACGAGATCCTGGCGCAGCGCGACACGCGATTCCGTACCCTCGCCCGGAATTTCCGCACCGTCCAGGACACCGACCATGAAGTCCCGGCCTCCCTGGCGCCGGTCATGCGCGGCTACCAGAAGTACGGCTTCAAGTGGCTGATGACCGTGAAGGAAGGCGGATTCGGCGGCATTCTCGCGGACGAGATGGGCCTTGGCAAGACCATCCAGATGATCGCGGTGCTGCTGGCGGAGAAGGAACAGACCGGCAGCGTGAACGCCCTGATCGTCTGCCCCGCCTCCCTGGTCTACAACTGGCAGGAGGAGATCCGCCGCTTCGCGCCGGCCCTTAAGGCCGTGCCGGTCACCGGGACAAAGCGGGAGCGTCTCGCCATCCTGGACGCCCGCACGGAGGCGGATGTGCTGATCACCTCCTACGATCTGCTGAAACGCGATATCGCCGACTACGACGAGATTCCCTTTACCTTCGTCATCCTCGACGAAGCGCAGTACATCAAAAACGCGGCCTCCGCAGCCGCCAAGAGCGTGAAGATCCTGAAGGCCGCCCATCGCTTTGCCCTGACGGGCACCCCGATCGAGAACCGGCTCTCCGAGCTCTGGAGCATCTTCGATTTCCTGATGCCCGGTTTCTTCTATGCTTATGATACCTTCCGCAAAGAGATCGAAGCCCCGGTCACCCAGCACCATGATGAGCTGGCCTCGGCGCGCCTGCGGAAGATGGTCTCGCCCTTTATCCTGCGCCGCCTCAAGGCGGATGTCCTGCGTGACCTGCCCGACAAGCTCGAGGAGACCCGATACGCGGTCTTTGACAAACAGCAGCAGCAGCTCTACGACGCCCAGGTCGTGCACATGAAAAAGCTCCTGGGCATGGCCTCCGGCCAGGACTTCCAGAAGCACCGGATGCAGATTCTTGCAGAGCTGACGAGGCTTCGCCAGATCTGCTGCGATCCCGCCCTCCTGGCAGACAATTACACCGGCGAGTCGGCCAAGCGCGCCATGCTGATGGAGACGATCCGGGAAGCCATGGACAGCGGCCACCGCATGCTGGTCTTCTCCCAGTTCACGTCCATGCTGGATCTCATCCGGAAGGACCTGGAGGCAGAGAACATCCCCTACTACCTGATCACGGGGGCGACCCCCGGCGAGGAGCGCCAGCGCCTGGTCAGCGAATTCAACGAGGGAGACGTCCCCGTCTTTCTCATCTCCCTTCGCGCGGGCGGGACCGGACTCAACCTCACCGGCGCCGACGTGGTCATCCACTACGACCCGTGGTGGAACCTGGCCGTCCAGAACCAGGCGACAGACAGGGCGCACCGGATCGGCCAGACAAAGATCGTGACCGTGCTGCGCCTCATCGCGCGGGGCACGATCGAGGACAAGATCCTGCACATCCAGGAGGCGAAGCGGGAGCTGGCCGAGGAGATCCTCTCCGGCGAGACCGGCACCCTGGGGCGCCTCTCCCGGGAGGAGCTGCTGGACCTTCTGCAGTAGGCTTACTATTCACAAACGGCCCGCAAGAACGCCATGGCGTTCGCGGGCCGTCTGTGCTATGATAGGTTTATTGAATGCATCGACATCGCAGAATTCTGCCGTATGACCTGTCCGAAAAGGAGGTGCTCCATCCATGAAATTCGGTATTCTTGGTGCCGGCGGCATTGCCCGCACCATGGCGACCACCATCAACCGCATGCCGGTCGTAACGCGCAAAGTCATAGCTTCCCGGGACGCGGCCCGTGCCGAGGCCTTCCGCAAGGAATTCTCCTTCGACGCAGCCTACGGTTCCTATGAGGAGATGCTCGCCGATCCCGAGATCGATCTCGTCTACATCGCGGTGCCCCACTCCCACCACTACAAGTGGACCCTTGCCGCCCTCGAGGCCGGCAAGCATGTGCTCTGTGAGAAGGCCTTCGCCGTCAACGAGTGGAAGGCCAGGGACATGATCGCCTGCGCAAGGCGCAAGCATCTTCTTCTCGCCGAAGCCATCTGGACCCGCTACATGCCCTACCGCAGGATCGTGACCGACCTGATCGCCTCGGGCGAGATCGGGGAGATCACCACGGTCACCGCGAACCTCGGCTACCCGATCGACATGAACGAGCGCATCATCCGCCCGGAGCTGGCCGGCGGCGCCCTGCTTGACCTCAGCGTCTACACCCTGAACTTTGCCAGCATGTTCCTGGGCAATGACATCGCCCGGATCAACGCCTCCTGCGTCATGACAGACACCGGCGTGGACGGACAGGATTCCATCTTCATCGAATACCGCGACGGCCGCATGGCCCACCTGTTTTCCACGATCTATGCGCAGCCGACCCGCACCGGATACATCTACGGCCGCGACGGCTTCATCGAGGTCCACAACATCAACAATCCGGACGTCATCCGCCTCTGGAAGATCGCCGACCGCACCCCCGTGCTGCAGGAGGAGATCTTCGTGCCGGAGAAGATCACCGGCTACGAATACGAAGTCCTCGCCTGCGAAAAGGCTATCCGCAGCGGCGCCATCGAGTGCCCGGAGATGCCGCACAGCGAGACCATCGAGATCATGCGCCAGATGGACGAGATCCGCAGACAGTTCGGCCTCGTCTTCCCGGGAATTGAATAAACCGGTATTCCATCAGCAATAAAGGCATCATCCGCAAACATGACCCTGTTTGCAGATGATGCCTTTCGTCTTTACAACCCGAACAGGCTGCCCAGATTACCCAGGTTGCCCAGAGTGCCAATTCCCGGTTTTCCGGAACTGCCCTCACCCAGCAGCTCGAGGAGCTGCCCGATCATATCGGCAATTTCCGGTTCCTTTACCGTCACCCTGCAGGTCGCCTCGACAGTACCCGCCTTTACCGTGATCACTGCCTTACCCGCGCCCTTCGCCGTTATCTTTCCGCTCTGCGTGACCGTGGCCACGCTCTTATCCGACGAGGACCAGACAAGCTTTGCCGTCGTCCCCGTCCGGGTCGCCTTAAGCTCCGCGGTCTCCCCGGTCGTCAGCGTAACGGTCTTGCGGTCGAGGGTCACCTTTTTCGCCGTGGAACCGGATTTTCCGGATTTCCCTGAGGAGCCCGATGAACCGCTTTTCCCGGATGAACCGCTCTTGCCCGAGGATCCCGACGATCCGCTTTTCCCGGATGAACCGCTCTTGCCGGACTTTCCCTCTGCTTCCACGGTGACCTTGCAGGTGAACTTTTTGCCCAGCACCGTTGCCGTGATCGTGCTGGTCCCCTTCTTTTTCCCCGTCACTTTGCCGGCCTGGGTGACCGTTGCCACCGTCTTCGCCGAGGACGCCCACGTGACCTTCTGCGAGGTCCCGTAGACCTTCAGCACCGCGGTCCCGCCGACCTTGATCGTTCTGGAGGTGTGGCTGATGTAGGGCTCTTCGACCGTGACGCGGCAGGTCAGCTTTTCCCCGTCCGCCGCGGCTGTGATCGTCGCGCTGCCCTTCTTTTTGGCTGTCACCTTCCCGGATGAACTGACCCCCGCCACATCCGGGTTATTCGTCGACCAGGTCACCTTCTCCTTCGCGCCGGTCACCTTAAGGACCTGTGTCTGTCCCTTGATGAGCGTCACGCTTTTCGGGCTGAGGCGGACCGCCGCCTGTGCGGGGCGCGCCATGCCGGTCAGCAGGAGAAATACCAGTACAAGGAGCGCTCCGGCACACTTTGCGATGCCAAAGCCCCTCTTCCCGTTCTGTTTCATTTTGCCGCACCTCCCTTCTTTCACTGCTATTTTACCGCGTCACCCCTTTAGTCGGCAAATACAAGTTTTATCTTATTCTTCAGAAAACCGTAATCGATGTTCTCATGCTGCCGGTCCGTGATCAGGCCGCGGACCTTTCCCTCTTCTGTCCCGAAGATCTTCGCGATGTACCTGCGGTTGAATTTCGTGTAATCCGCCAGGACATAAGCCCGGCGCGAGGATGCGCAGATGCTCCGCTTGATCGCCGCCTCCTCCAGACTGTCCACGGAGAACCCGAAGTGCGGATCTATCCCGTTCACCCCGATGAAGCCCTTGTCGGCGCTCAGCTTCCCGATCTGCTCCAGGGCGATCGGGCCTTCCGCAGCCCCGACGTTCTGGTTCAGTTCCCCGCCGACCATGATGACGCGGATGCCCCGGGCAAGCAGGGTATGCGCGATGTATACCGAGGTCGTGATCACGGTCAGTCCGGAAAAAGAGGCCTCTGCCAGCAGCGAAGCGAAGACGTGGGCCGTGGTCGAGGCGTCAAGCAGGATCGTATCTCCGTTCTCGATCAGCGAAAGGGCCTTCTCCCCGATCGCCTGCTTTTCATCCCTGCGCCGGTCCGTCAGGGTCTGGAAATGATCGCCCTGGGAGGACTTGTATTTGGACACGGCGCCGCCGTGCATCCGCTGGATGGAATCCCCCTTTTCCAGCTCATCCAGATCCTTTCTTATGGTTACGCCGGAGACCTGAAACCGTTCGCCCAGTTCCTGGACCGTCGCCGACCCGTGCTCAAGAATATACGCTTCTATCAGTTTCTGCCTTTCCGATGCGAACATGGCCCGTTTTCCTCGCTTTCGTTTACTTACGTTTATTCATTCCTGCAAAACTATTTTATTTCAGATAGTGAGAAATGTCAATAAAAACGCTCTTTCGTTTTGTTATATATGTTTACTTTTTCTTGCTTTATTGGCCATTTTTCGGTTGACTGAGGCTTCCCCGGATGCTATGATTGTGCATAGGGAGCAGCGCCGGATGACGGTTCGCGCCCGGACGCTTCCCGGACCAGACAAAAACAGATTCAGCATTTCAAGGAGAGTGTAAGCATGGTGACGAACCTGTGTAATTCCGATACGATCTCCAGTGATTTCACCTCGGCGATGGCCGCCATTCACCCCGACCGGGTCGCCGCCGTCCCCGGGTCCTTCAATAACCGGGCACTCATCCGCATTCCCGTGGAAAGCGACAGGGTCAACCTGATCGTCAGTGCCGGCGGAGCGGGAGCGCCGTTCCCGGACTCCATGGTGACCTGCCAGGCCATGGCGGACGCCAGCGTCGTCGGCGGCAAGTACGCCGCGCCGAGCGCCTACGATATCTACGAGGCGGCAAAATACATCGGCTCCGACAAAGGCTATCTGCTCATCTACAACAACTTCATGGGCGACTGCCTCAACAACGACATGGCCGCCGAGCTGATGGGCATCGAAGGCATGAAGAGCAGCCTCATTCCCTACAATGACGACTGCCTCTCCGTCGACCCGAAGGCGCCCCGCGAAGAGCGCACCGGTCTTCTCGGCCAGCACTTCGGCATCCGCATCGCGGCGCTCATGGCCCGCGAAGGCGCCGATCTCGAGACCCTTACCGACGTGATCGGCCGTGTGCGCGCCCGCACCGCCAGCCTGAACGTGTCCTTCGACACGGAAAAGAAGCTGGTCGAGCTCGGCCGCGGCATTTCCGGCGAGCCTGCCCGCTTTGTCTCGGATGAGGATTTCTCCCTTGAGCACGCCGCCAGGTGGGCATACGACTATCTCGTCGAAGATCTTGCCCCGAAGGATGACGAGACGCTCTGCGTGCTGGTCAACCGCCCCTTCATGGCGAACTATGAGGACCTCTACATTTTCTCGCACGCCCTCCTGAAGCACGCCACCGGCCGCATCCCCGTCCGCCGCATGACCCCGGGGCATTTCGGACGCCACTACTATTACTACGGCTTCGGCGTCTCCATGCTGAGCTGCCCGAAGGATCTTGTCGGATACCTGAAAGAGCAGTACGCAACGACCTCGTATATCTTCTGATCACGCCGGAACCGATCGGCAGGCTAACGGAGGAGAAAAAAAATGAACACAATGACAACAGCGCAGCTCCAGGCAGCCCTGCTTCACACCTGCGACGTCATCATTGACGCGGAAGGCATGCTGACCAACCTGGATACCATCATCGGCGACGGCGACCACGGCATCGGGATGAAGACCGGTTTCTCCGCGCTGCAGACGCTCCTTCAGGGAAGACAGTTCGAGGACGCCTACACGCTGATGAAAGAGTCCGGCATGATGCTCCTCAAGGTCATGGGCGGCACCTCGGGCGTGATCTTCGGCACGCTCTTTATCGGCGGCCTCTCCGCCCTCAAAGACAAAGATCCCGTCACCGTGCAGGACTTTGCCGAATACATCGACCTTGGCACCCAGGCGATCGCCCGCCGCGGCAAAGTCTCCAGGGGAGACAAGACCATGTACGACGCCCTCTCCTCGGCGAGAGACGCCATGCTCGAGTCGGCGCAGGCCGGCGACGATGTCAGCGCCTTTTTCCTGGCCGGTGCAGACGGCGCAAGAGTCGGCGCTGAGGCGACAAAGCCGATGCAGTCCCGCATGGGACGCTCCAAGAATTTCCGCGACAGGACGGTCGGCCACCCCGACTCCGGCGCGGTCTCCACGAGCCTGATCTTCAAGGCATTCGCGGATTACTTTGCCTGATCTGTTTCCCCTCGGGGAAGCGATCTTATATATCATGATGAATGTACTAAATGACATCCAATTAAGGAAAGGAGAACCACTATGTCACTCGTACCTGTAAAAGAGATCCTCCAGATGGCTTCCGACAAGAACACCTCCGTCATCGCGTTCAACTGCATCGACTACAACACCATCTACTCCGTCTGCCACGCGGCTGAGAACGTCGGCAAGCCCGTTCTGGTCATGCTCTATCCCGAGCATCACACCCTGAACAGATGGATCGATCCCGAAGGTTTCGCAGCAGCTGTCAAGGATGTTGCCGCTACCGTCAAAGTTCCGGTAGGTATGCATCTGGATCACTGCTATGACTTCAACTACATCATCCGCGCGATCCGCGCCGG
>CAMOKZ010000021.1 GCA_946618155.1 uncultured Lachnospiraceae bacterium
CCCGTGGTGGGCTGCAGCGTGGGGTAGGCGGAGCACAGCAGCACGCCCGCGATGGCCGCCAGGGCGGAGCCGATGGCGAAGGTCAGGGAGATGGTGCGGTTGACGTTGATGCCCATCAGCTGTGCGGCGCCCTTGTCTTCGGAGACCGCCAGCATGGCCTGTCCGGCCTTCGTCCGGCTGATGAAGGTGGTGAGGGCGATCATGATCACGATTCCGCACAGGATGGTCACGATGGTCTCCGCGCTGATCGTGAGGGCCCCGCCCGCCAGGGAAAGTCCCTTAAAGTGAATGACAGACTGGAAGCTCTTCGGGTTTGCCCCGAAGATCAGCAGCACCATGTTCTGCAGGAAATAGCTGACGCCGATGGCGGTGATCAGCACGGCCAGGGAGGAGGAAGCCTCCAGCAGGGGCCTGTAGGCGACCGTCTCGATCGCGATGCCCAGCAGGGTACAGACAAGAATGGACAGCAGGACCGCGGGAAGCGGCGGCAGTCCGGCGCTCATGATCGCCGTGAAGGTCACGTAGGCGCCCACCATGATCACGTCGCCGTGGGCAAAATTCAGCATTTTCGCAATGCCGTACACCATCGTGTAGCCCAGCGCGATGATCGCGTAGACGCTGCCAAGACTGATGCCGTTCAGCAGATAGGATAAGAAACTCATAGAATACCTCGCAGCATAAACAGATTTCTGCCTTTATTTTATCTTTAAACGGGGTTTTTTACAATCCCCTGCGCTCCATACATAACGCTAAACAGGGGACTGCGGAGCAGTCCCCTGTATTTTCCGGCAAAGGCCGGGTTAAGCACTTGTCCGCAGGTTATTCAGCGCTTACGTAAACGCCGCCTTCGATGACAACAGCCTTCGGGCTCTTGGTCGGCTCGCCGTTTGCGGACCAGGTCATGGTACCGGTCACGCCGGTGACCTCGATCTCGGTCATGGCAGCTTTCAGCGCGTCGCAGATATCGGAAGCGCTCATGTCCGGCGTCACGCCCGCCTTCTCGCAGGCAGCCTTCAGGATGTAGATGCCGTCATAGGCGTCAGCAGCGAACTGGTTCGGGACCTCGCCGAATCTTTCCTGATATTTGCTGACAAAGCTCTTGGTCAGTTCGTCCTCGGCATCCGCGGAGAACGGGGTAAGGAGCATAACGCCCTCAGCCAGGGAGGTATCGAAGCCCTCGAGGGAAAGGATACCGTCCATACCGTCAACGCCGAACCATACCGGCGCGAAATCCATGCCGGCGGCCTGGGTCAGGATGACAGAGGCAGCGTCATAATAGATCGGCAGGAAGACCAGATCCGCGCCGTTGTCCTTCAGGAACTGCAGCTGTGCGGAGAAGTCCGTCTTGCTGTCCTCGGTGAAGGCCTGGGGCTGAAGCAGCTCGAAGGGAGCCTCTGCGGCCTGGGCCTGGAAGGTGGCAAGGATACCGGTGGAATACACGTCGGAGCTGTTGTAGATGACGCCGACCTTGGTGGCCAGCTCATGCTCGGTGATGTAGACCTCGGAAGCAGCGCCCTGATCCGGATCGGAGAAGCAGACACGGAACGCGTTGTCGCCTGCCGCGATGGCATCCGGTGAAGAGCCGGAGGGCGTCAGCAGGAACATATTGTCGTTTGCCGCCTCAGCGGAAACAGCTACGCAGGGAGTGGAGGTAACGGTACCGAGCAGCATGTCCATGCCCCAGTCTTTCAGGTTATTGTACGCGCTGACGGACTTTTCGGCGTCATGCTCGTCATCCTGCGGGTTGAACTCGATCTGATAGCCGGCGATACCGCCCTCGGCGTTGATCTCTTCGACAGCGATCTGCGCCGCGTTCATGACTGCGTTGCCGTAGGTGGCCGCGCCGCCGGTGAGCGGTCCGATTCCGCCGATCTTAAAGCTCTCTTCCGCCATGGCCGTCATGCCAAGCGCCATCACTGCTGCAAGCGCAACGCCGGCAGCTTTCCACATTTTTCTCATAAAATAGTCCTCCTTTCGGCAGGCCAAAGCCCATTTGCGCCTATTTTACGCTCATTTGCATAGTTCGTCAATGGAATTTTCGCCCCTTGGCGCTAATCCCTTCGGCGTTTTTGCCTGTCCGCAAAATTTTTTTCGGCGCTCAGGCGTTTTCCCCTCACGTTTCGCGGAAAACTCTTCTCTTTAGTAGGCCTTGCCCCAGTAGACCATCGCCTTGGCCGGCTTGCCGCAGCAGATGCAGGTGTCCGCCAGCTTTTCCTGGGCGAAGGGCATACAGCGCGAGGTGACCTGGCAGGTCTCCTTGAGCTTGTCCTCGCACTCCTGGCTGCCGCACCACATGGCGCGGATGAAGCCCGGCTTCTCCTCGGCGATCTTCGCGAACTCCTCCGGCGTCACGGCGTCGTAGGTGTGGGCGTCGCGGTGCGCTCTCGCGCGCTCGAGCATATCTTTCTGGATGGAAGCCAGCAGTTCCTTTACCGTCTCCTCAATGCCCTCCAGGGAAGCCTGGATCTTCTCGCCCGTATCCCTGCGGACCAGCACCACCGTGCCGGCGGCGATATCTCTCGGGCCCATCTCGATGCGGACCGGGATGCCGCGCATCTCCTGCTCGGAGAATTTCCAGCCCGGGCTCTTGTCCGTCTCGTCGATGGCGGCGCGCAGGCCGGCCTCTTCCAGGGCAGCCTTCAGGGCGCGGGCATTCTCCAGCACGCCTTCCTTGCGCTGCTGTACGGGAACGACCATGACCTGTACCGGGGAGATTCCGGGCGGCAGGACCAGGCCGCGGTCATCGCCGTGGACCATGATCAGGGCGCCGATCATACGGGTGGTCATGCCCCAGGAGGTCTGATGGACGTATTTGAGGGTATTGTCCTTGTCTGCATACTGGATGCCGAAGGCCTTCGCGAAGCCGTCGCCGAAGTTATGGCTCGTGCCGGACTGCAGGGCCTTGCCGTCGTGCATCAGCGCCTCGATGGTGTAGGTCGCCTCGGCGCCGGCAAATTTTTCCTTGTCGGTCTTGCGGCCGCGGATGACCGGGATGGCCAGGACTTCCTCACAGAAGTCGGCGTAGACGTTCAGCATCTGGATGGTGCGCTCCTCAGCCTCTTCGGCGGTCGCGTGGGCCGTATGCCCTTCCTGCCACAGGAATTCCCTGGAGCGCAGGAACGGTCTGGTGGTCTTTTCCCAGCGCACGACCGAGCACCACTGGTTGTATACCTTCGGAAGATCCCGGTAGGAGTGGATCTCATTCGCGTAGAAATCGCAGAAGAGGGTCTCCGACGTGGGTCTTACGCACATGCGCTCCTGCAGCGGCTCAAGTCCGCCGTGGGTGACCCATGCCACCTCGGGGGCAAAGCCCTCGACATGATCCTTCTCCTTCTGGAGCAGGCTCTCCGGAATGAACATGGGAAGATAGACGTTCTGCACGCCGACCTTCTTGAACCGTGCGTCCAGCTCGTGCTGGATATTCTCCCAGATCGCGTAGCCCGCCGGCTTAATGACCATGCAGCCTTTGACGCTGGTATAATCACACAGGTCCGCCTTCTTCACGACGTCCGTATACCACTGCGCAAAGTCCGTCTCCATGGAAGTGATCGATTCCACGAACTTTTTCTCTTCTGCCATTGTGTATCTCCTTATGCGTAAAATGAATGGGTTTTCTTATCCACGATATGCCCTTGATGCGGATTTGTCAAGGAAACGTTGCTGTCTGCGCCCGTCGATGCTATACTGAAGAAAATGCAGAAAACATCAGGTTTTCTTCAAAATAGTATAATCGGAGGGAGGTCTTGTACCATGAATTCGATCCGTCTGTACCGGCGCCGCATCATTCCCGACGAGTGTGTCCTTCTGGAGGACGATGTCATCCTGTACCGCGACAGGGAAGTCATCATCACGCGGTGGGAGACGCTGCGCCCCAAGAAGACGCTCCATCACGGCCTCTCCTGCTACTTTCTCGAGCGCGGCTTCAAGGTGAGCAAATTCTACGACCATGAAGGCCGCCTGATCAGCTGGTACTGCGACATCATTTCCCACACCTGGGACCCGGAAACGGACACCTACGTCGTTACGGATCTTCTCGCGGACGTGATCGTCTATCCGGACGGTTCCGTGCGCGTCGTCGACCTCGATGAGCTTGCCGACGCCCAACGCGACGGCCTCATCACCGGAGAGCAGATGCAGCTTGCCCTGCGTCATCTCGACAAGCTCCTGCGCCTGATCTACAAGGGCGCCTTCCCCCGTCTGCAGAAATATATCGAAGACGCGGAGCAGGCCGAACAGGCCGGGGAGCTCCCGGTCAGCGCTTCTCTTCCTTCTCCCGGCGAAGCTGCTCCATGATGGACACTCTCTGATTCGCAATATGCAGGGCGGCAGCGTCCGCTGCCTCCTGTTCCTTTTTCCCGGCAAGCGCCGTCAGGATGCGTTCGTGCTCCGCGGCAAGCTTGCCGTAGTTTTCTCTGCCCTTTAAGTACTCCAGCCGGTACCGGAAGATCTGTTCCCGGATGTTGTTCAGCAGCTGAATGAGCCGCCGGTTGCGGGTCGCCAGGCAGATGGCCTCATGAAAGCGCGCGTCCGCCCGGGCGCTCGCCTGCAGGTCTCCCCTGCCGAGGCTCTCCTTAAACTGGTCCGCCGCCGTCCGGATCTGCTCCATCTGGGCCCGGTTCATATTCCGGCAGGCCAGCTTCACCGCCAGCACCTCCAGCGCTTCCCGCACCTCCAGCACATCCCGCATATCTTCCTCGGTTATGCTTGCCACCATGGCGCCGCGCCGCGGCGCGCTGCAGGCAAGTCCCTCCAGCTCCAGCATCCGGATGGCCTCGCGCACCGGCGTCCTGCTGACGCCGAGCTGCTCGGAGAGCGGAATCTCCATGAGGCGCTCCCCCGGCCGCAGCGTCCCCTCGAGGATCGCCCCCCGGAGCGTCCGGAACACCACGTCGCGCAGCGGCAGGCCGTCATCTGTCTGCAGCCGCAGTTCTTCAGTCATTCTTTTCCCTCCCCTGTTCTGCCGGCCGGCTCGTAGGGCGCGGTCAGGAACACCTCCGCTGCCTGCGGATGCTCCCTGAGGGCATTGCACGCGGCTCTCGCGCTCTCCTCATCCGCAAAGATGCCGAAGACCGTCGGCCCGCTGCCGCTCATCATCGCGCCGAGGGCGCCGCGGCCGAGCATGATCTCCCGGAATTCCCCGACTGCGGGGCAGATGGGCGCCGTCACCAGCTCCAGCACATTTCCCATATGCCGGGCCACCCCTTCGAGATCGCCTTCCGCCAGCGCCGCCATCTGTCCGTCGATGTCCGGGTGTTCCCAGCCCGTCATCCGGTCGAGGCTGTCAAAGACCTGGGCCGTCGAGATATGGGCCCTGGGCTTTGCCAGGACGATAAAGCAGGGCGGCAGGGCGGGCAGCGGCGTCAGGATCTCCCCGAAGCCCTCCGCAAGGGCCGTCCCCTTCATCAGGCAGTAGGGCACGTCCGCGCCGATGCGCGCGCCCCTCGCCGAGAGCGCCTCCCGGTCAAGGCCGAGGTCAAAGAGGCGGTTCACCCCCTCCAGGACGGCCGCGGCGTCGCTGCTGCCGCCCGCAAGTCCTGCGGCCACGGGGATCTTCTTCTCCAGATCGATGAAAAGGCCCTCTTCGACGCCCGCCTCCTCCATCAGCATGGCGGCGGCCCGCCACGCGAGGTTATGGGAGTCCGTGGGAAGAAAGCCGCGGTTCGTCTGAATCCTGATTCCCGGCGCCGCGGTCACGGTCAGCGTGATGCGGTCGAAGACGCGCACGGTCGCCATGACCATGCGCAGCTCGTGATAGCCGTCGTCCCGTCTGCCCAGCACGTCAAGACCGAGGTTGATCTTTGCCGGCGCGTTTATCCTGATCTGTCTCTTCACTTTCTGCCTCCCGCCGCGTCAGCCGTCTCGCGTATCCAGGGGACCTCGTCCTCCGGAATGTTCGTCACGATCAGGTGCTCGGCTTCCCGGTCGTTCCTGCTGCGCATATTGTACAGGTACCGGTTGTCAAAGGTGAGCAGGCGCCATCCCCTGCCGCTGTAGAGCCCGTAGATGAAAGGCGTATTGCGGATCACCAGCAGGAATTTGCAGGGCACGCGGGCGAGGATGTCCGCCAGCCGTTTCTGGTCATTTTTGTCAAAGCTCTTTCCCTCGTACTCGGAAAAATCGGAGTCGTAGGGCGGGTCGAGGAAAAGAAAATCCTGCGGGGTGAGGGCCGCCCGCGCGAGGAAGGTCTCAAAATCCTCGCACCGCAGCAGAGTCCGCTCCATCAGCGTCCGCACGTCCTCCGAAAAGAGGCGGCTGATCTTTTCCTTAAAGTTCTTCCCGTTGTAGGAGATCCCGCCGTAGGGGATATTGAACTGCCCGCTCCGGTTGTACCGGAACATGGACCCATAGCAGTACTCCCGGATAAAGAAGAAGTTGGCGGTCCGGTAAGCAGGCCCCGCCGTCCTCTCCCCCAGGGCGATCTCGTTGAAGATCCGCCGGAAGTACAGGTAGAAGCCCGAGCAGAATCCCGTCGTCAGGTTGGCCGAAAGGTCCTCGTCGGAAAGCTTTGCCTTCGCGTTCAGCTGCAGCGTCCGGCGGATCTTGTCCTCCAGGGAAAGCTCCAGCTCGCGGGCAAAGACGGCGCGGTCAGGCACCAGTTCCCCGCAGATGTCAGGATCTGCAGCGAAGGTATCCGCCAGGCCCGCGCAGAGGCGAAGCTCCTTCACCGGCCGGCCCATCTCCAGGGCCGCGCCGTAAACCGCGAACAGGGTGCGGATATCCTCCCCCATCGTCAGGCACCTTGCCTTCAGGGCGGTGAAGCTGCTCTCGTAGAGCAGCAGCAAACGCTTAAACTCCGGATCCTGGCGCCTCACCATCTCGTAAAAGCGCATCAGGTCGGCGGAGATATCGTTGAGCATCGCGCTGGCCGGCCGCAGATGGAAAAACAGGGCGGCGCCGCCCGCGAAGGGCTCGATGTAGCGGTCATACGCCGGGATGAGGGTCTCAAAGCGGGAGATCTCCGCGCTCTTTCCGCCCGGCCATTTGATCAGCGGTTTCATCCTTTTCTCCTTTCGCTCCGGCCTCAGTAGGAGCGCAGTTCATCGCTCCCGTCATCTTCGACCTTCCGGATCGACCTTACGACCACGTCGTAGGAGACGGCGTCGCTGACGACCACGTGCACCCGGTCCCCGACCTTATGGCCCATCAGCGCCTTCCCCAGCGGGGATTCGATGCTGATCCTGCCCTTGAGGGAGTTGCCGCGCACCGAGGTGACGATCTTGTAGGTCTCCACCTCGTCGTCCTCCTCAAACCAGATCTCGGCCACCGTATTGAGGCCGATCTCGTCCCCCGCCGCGTCGTCGGTGATCACCTCCGCGGTCTTGAGCATCCTCTCCAGATAGCGGATCCTGCTGTCGTTGGCGCCCTTGTCCCGCTTCGCCGCGTAGTATTCAAAGTTCTCGCTCAGGTCACCCTGGGCGCGGGCCTCCTGCAGCGCCGCAATAGCCTTGGGTCTCACGACCAGCTTGCGGTATTCTATCTCCTCCCGGATCTTCCGGATATCTTCCTGTGTCAGTTTTTCCCTGCTCATGTTCTTATTCCACCTTTGTCTCTTCCTGCCCGCTCTGCTCTCCCGGCGCCTCTTCGAGGCCCGCAAAGAACAGCTCGTAAAAATCATCCTCGCCGGCGAGCATCGGCGAATTCTCCCCGCCGCCGTTCGTGCTGCGGCGCATGGCGGCGTAAAACTCCTCCCCCGCGACGATCAGGTCCATCGGGTAGAGCTCGTACCCCATCTCCCGGCCGGCTTTGCAGAACGCCGCCAGCGGATCGGCCGCTTTTCTCGTTTCCAGAAGCGTGCTGCGGACCGTTTCGTCCCGCCGTGCCTTCTGCTGCAGAATCTCCAGGATCTCCACCGTCTCCATCTGCCGGCTCCTTTCTCCGCCCGGGGCGTTATTCCTGATGCCGGGTTTTCTTTTCCCTTTTTGCTCCCCTGTTCTCCTCTTCGCGGCCAAGCTTCCGGTATACCGTGAAATACATGGTCAGGAAGCAGGCCAGGCCGCCGACAAAGTTCGAGATCGGTTCCGCCAGGAAAACGCCGTTTACGCCCAGGCCGCCGATCCGCGGCAGCAGGATGGTCAGGGGCACGACGATCACGATCTTGCGGAACAGGGAGAAGAACACAGCCTGCTTCGCCTTACCCAGGGCGGTAAAACTGTTCTGCCCCGCAAACTGGAAGGTCATCATCACAAAACCGAAAAAGTACAGGTTGAGCGCCGGGGCACCCTTCGCCAGCAGCTCCGGGTCCGCGTTGAACAGCCTGATCCAGGCCGCCGGCCACAGCACCACGGAGAGCCACTCCACGGTCGTGATGATCAGCGACAGGATGGTCTGGAAGCGGATGCCCTCGCGCACCCTGTCGTAGCAGCGCGCGCCGTAGTTGTAGCCGATGACCGGCTGCGCACCGCTGCCGATGCCCTGAATGGGCAGGGAGGTGATGGTGCGCACGGAGTTTAATACCGTCATGATCGCAATGTACAGGTCACCGCCGTAGACCGAGAGCATCTTGTTGCAGGTGAGCTGGACCGCGGAGTTCGTAAAGTTGACGATGAATCCCGTAAGACCAAGGCTGCAGATCTGCCGGGCAAGGCCCGCGTCAAAGCGCACCGTGCTTTTCTCCAGCCGCAGGATCGCCTTCTTCCCCGTCAGGAAGCGGACCACCCAGAGGGCCGAGACCGCCTGGGAGATCACGGTCGCCCAGGCAGCTCCCTTTACCCCCATGCCGAACACGAAGATAAAGAGCGGGTCCAGGGCGATGTTGAGGGCCGCGCCGATGGCGATGGTCATCATGCCGACACGGCCGAAGCCCTGGGAATTGATGAAGGGGTTCATCCCCAGGCTGATCATCACAAAGAGGGTGCCCGCCGCGTAGATGCGCATATACCCGGCCGCGTAGGGCAGGGTGGCGCCGCTCGCCCCGAAGGCCCGCACCAGCGGGACCAGAAAGATCTCGGTGAACACGGTAAGGCCGAGCGCCGTCGCGACCAGCATGAAGAAGGAGACGCCCATGATGTCCGACGCCCGCTTCAGATCCTGCTTGCCCCGGGCGATCGAGCACAGGGGCGCGCCGCCGGTCCCAAACAAGCCGGCAAAGGCGCTGATCATCGTGATCAGCGGAAAGCAGACGCCGACGCCGGTCAGCGCCAGAGTCCCCGCGCCGGGGATGCGGCCGATATAGATCCGGTCCACGATATTGTACAGGATGTTCAGGAATTCCGCCAGGATGATGGGAACAGCCAGGCGGACGATATTGCCGCCCACTGACCCCTTAGAAAAGTCATTGGTCATTGATCATTTCCCGCTTTTTCCCGGGGCCATCGCCCTTGATTTTTCCGCGCAGGCCCGCTCCGCCTCGATCAGCGCGCTGCGCAGGCCCTTCTCCTCGAGGACGCGGACCGCCTCGATGGTCGTTCCGCCGGGGGAACAGACCCTGTCCTTGAGATCGCCGGGATGGGCGCCCGTCTCCAGCGCCATCTTCGCGCTGCCCAGGACCGCCTGGGCGGCAAACCGGTAGGCCTGGGCGCGGGGCATCCCCTCCAGGACGGCGCCGTCCGCCATCGCTTCGATCATCATGAATACGTAGGCCGGTGAGCTTCCGGAGACCGCGGTTACCGTGTCGAGGAGCTTTTCGCTCACCCGCTCCGCCTCGCCGAAGGCCCGGCAGAGCTGCTCGACCTGCGCCGTTTTTTCCTCCGGGACGCCGGGCGCCGGGCAGATGCCCGTCATGGCCGCCCCGACCAGGGCGGGGGTGTTGGGCATGATCCGCACGATGTCGTGCTTATCCCCGAAGCGCTCCGCCAGGTCCGCAAGCGTATAGCCCGGGGCCATGGAGACCAGGGTGATCTTCTCCCGCCCGTCCAGCACGCTCTTTACCGCGGGCGCGACGGCAGGAAACTGCTGCGGCTTTACCGCGAGGAACAGGATGTCCGCGAAGGCCGCAGCCTGCGCCGCATCCTTTCCGCAGACGATGCCAAGCTCGTCAGAGAGCGCCTTTGAGCGCGCCCCGCCCGCGCTGACCGCCATGATCTCGTCCGGCGCCGCAGCGCCCTTTGCCAGAATTCCGCGGATCATCGCGGAGCCCATATTTCCGCATCCGATAAAACCGATCTTCATCTGCTCTCCTCTCCGCCCGGTGCGGCGATGCCCATAAACCGGGCGCCTTCCCGCAGTCTGCCGGCAAACTGTTCATAAAAATCCGTCTCGTCCCAGGGCCTCGCGTAGAAGGTCTCCAGGACAAAGGTGCAGGCCTTCGTGTGCATGGCGTCGCCCATTCCCTCCAGCGCCGCGGCGGCGTCCTCCAGGAAGAAGTGCCAGTCCCGGATGTAGGCCTCGTACCGGGGCAGCTGCGGGATCTGCAGCCATTTCTTCACCTTCACCTTGGTCTTCGGCGCCGGGCACTCGTGGATCTGCACGAAGTACTGAAAATCCCTGCCCGAATAGTATCGTCCCAGGGGAAAGAGCCTGCAGACGCCCGGCCGCGCGTCGTGCACGGTGCACCGGCCCTGCTCGTTCAGAAAACCGCAGGCCTCGTCCTTCCCGGTCATTTTCAGGTTCGGCAGCACCCAGCCGTCCGTCACCTTAAGCTCCAGGTACTTTTCCAGAAGACCGTCAAACCCGCAGGAGAGCGCGCCGCACAGCCTCCACACGTCCATGGGGTCGAGCACTGCGCTGCTCCCCATGCCGCGGCAGCAGCTGCTGCAGCCTTCGCATCCGCCGGTATCCGTCCTGACCATATCTCCCGAACCGTACAGCCTGCCGTCCGAGATCTCCTCCAGACTCACATCCCGTTTCATTTCGTTTCTCCCAACTGCGAAGCGGGCAGGTCCGCCAAGCTGCGGACTGCCCGCCTTTTTTCATACGTCGATCTCGATCTTTCTCCCGGTCTTCTGATACGGATAGTACCGCACGCCGGCCTTGTCCAGCATCCGCTTGGACGCGATCACCGAGGGCGTATCCGCGTACTTGTCGCCGCCGTAGATGACGGTGGTGATCCCCGCCTGAATGATCGCCTTCGCGCATTCATTGCAGGGGAACAGGGAAACATAGAGCTTTGCCCCTTCCAGGCTCCCGCCCCGGTAATTCAGGATCGCGTTCAGTTCGCTGTGCACGATGTAGGAATACTTCGTCTCCAGCGGTCCGCCCTCCCGCGCCCAGGGGAACTCGTCATCGGAGCAGCCGATGGGGAACCCGTTGTAGCCCATGGAAAGGATCTTGTTGTCCCGGCTCACGATACAGGACCCCACCTGCGTGTTCGGATCCTTCGACCGGTGGCCGGCCAGCATGGCGACCGCCATAAAATACTCGTCCCAGGAGATATAATCGTTCCGTTTTGCCGTCATCTTCTCCTCCCGCCGGATGAAAGCCCGGCTTCCCTGCGCAATTTCAACCGGTTTTTACTTGGTACCGAAAATACGGTCGCCGGCGTCGCCGAGGCCCGGCACGATATAGCCGTGATCATTGAGATGATCGTCGAGGGCCGCCACGTACAGGTCTACGTCCGGATGATCCTCCTGCATCTTTTTGATGCCTTCCGGCGCGGCGATGATGCACATCATGCGGATATGCTCGCAGCCGTGCTCCTTGAGCATGGTGATCGCTTCAGAGGCGGAACCGCCCGTCGCCAGCATCGGATCCACCACGAAGACTTCTCTCTCGTTGCAGTCCGCCGGCAGCTTGCAGTAATACTCGACCGGAGCGAGGGTCTCAGGATCACGGTAGAGGCCGATGTGGCCGACCTTCGCGGCGGGAATCATGGCCAGCATGCCGTCGACCATACCCAGGCCTGCGCGCAGGATCGGCACGACCGCAAGCTTCTTGCCGGAAAGTTCCTTTACCGTGGTCCTGCAGATCGGCGTCTCGATCTCCACGTCCGTAAGCTTCAGGTCACGCGTTGCCTCATAGCACATCAGCATGGCGATCTCGGAAATGATCGTCCGGAAATCCTTCGAACCGGTGTCAGTCCTGCGGATGACGCCTACCTTGTGCTGTACGAGCGGATGATCCAGAATAGTTACTTTTGACATGTGATGCCCCTCCTTAGATTTTATTAAGGCTCCCCGTCACTACACATCTGCCCGGCCGGGGGCCGGGCAGCTTTCGTGCGGTGCGGAGCGCCGCAAAACTCTCATTGCGTATGCAGAGCCGTCTCTTCCTCGCTGAGCACGGCAGCCAGCTGTTCCACCATACGGCGCAGCTGCTCAAAGCATTTCCCGTAATCGGCCAGCGCGCCGCCGTAGGGATCGGTGATCACCTCGTCGGAGCGGATGTATTCCGGGAGCGCGTAGACATTGAGCGGGGACGCGAAGTCCGCAAGGATCTTCTTTTTCTGCTCCTCGTCCATGGTCAGGATCAGCGTGCGCTCATCAAAATCGGCCTCGCCCAGCGGTTCGCTGGTGTGCTCCTTCATGCTCATGCCGTTGCGGACAAGAATGGCTTCCGCCTTCGGATTGATCGGTTCGGGAAAAAGCACGACCAGGCCCTTGGAATCGATCAGGATGTCCTCCAGAAGGAACAGGTTCTGCAGGATGGCCTCCGCCATGGGGCTGGTGGAGGTGTCGCTGCCGCTGACAAAGATCAGTTTGTCGTACTGTTTCATGCCTGCGCCTCCTCTCCCGCATGGATGACCTTGTGACCCGCCGCCTTCATCAGGCGGTTCATGACCGCCATGCCGATGCCGGCAGTATCGAACGCCTCGGCGTAGATCACGTCCGCCCCCAGCGCGTCCATCTCCCGCAGGATTCTGTACAGATGCGCCGCCACCGTCGCTTCGTCGGTCCTTGTCCCGGCGGAACGCACGATGCCGGTCCGGTAATTCTCCGCCGACTCATCCGTGCAGATCACGCCGACCTTTTTCCCCTCCGACGCGGCCTTTTCCGCGAGGGAAGCGATGGTCTCCTGCACGGCGCCCTGGCCGCCCTCCACGATATACAGGGGCGCCTTCGGCGCATAATGCTTATACTTCATGCCCGGCGCCTTCGGCCTGACCGCAGGGTCGTCGCTGTCCAGGGCGCGGTCGAGGGAGACCCTGCCGACCACCTTCTCCAGCATCTCCTGCGTGATATATCCCGGGCGCAGAATGACCGGCTCCGGGCCGGTGAGATCTACGATCGTCGATTCGATCCCGATGCCGACCTCGCCGCCGTCGATGATCATATCGATTCTGCCGCGCAGGTCATCCCAGACATGCGACGCCAGCGTAGGACTCGGCCTGCCGGACGTATTCGCGCTCGGCGCTGCCACATAGCCCCCCGCCTCGCGGATGAGGGCAAGGGCGACCGGATGGTCCGGGAAACGGACCGCGACCGTGTCGAGGCCGCCGGTGGTGCTCTCCGGCACCAGTTCGGATTTTCTGAAGATCATCGTCATGGGGCCCGGCCAGAACGCGTCAGCCAGCCGCTTTGCCGTCTCCGGCACCTCGGCCGTGATCTTTTCCAGCGCTTCGGGCGTGCAGATGTGGACGATCAGCGGATTGTCCGAGGGTCTCCCCTTCGCTTCGTAGATCTTCCGCGCGGCCTCCGCGTCCAGCGCGTTCCCACCCAGACCGTAGACCGTCTCCGTCGGAAAAGCCACCAGTCCGCCCTCCCGCAGGATCTTTCCGCCCAGCGCAATGCCGGCTGAATCTATCCCTTCTGTCATATCCGATATGATCGTCTTCTTCACAAAACCGTTTCCTTTCCCATTGCATTATCTTTCACATTATACCACTGCACAGGCATCTTGAAAATCTTTTTTTCTATGTTATACTTCAGGTAAAATAACACGAACGGAGGTATCTATGAGCACCGAAAAAACCCTTACCGAAGACCTTGCGGCGCAGGCCGCGCCCGAGGTCCAGACCCAGGAAGCCGTGACGGAAGAGACCGTAGCGAAGGAGCCCCTGTCCCAGGAGGGTGCCGCCGGTGAAGCAGCCGAGTCCGAGCTGCTGGCCGAGGCCGCTCTGCAGGAGCAGGAAACGCCCGCCGAGGAAGCCGCTCCCGCTCCCGCCAAAGAGACCGCCGGGACCCCCGCGCAGGAATCCATGGCGGACTATGAAGCCGAGCTTGCCGCTTCCCTGCACAGATATCATGTAGGCGACATCATCACCGGTACCGTCATCGGGATCACCGACGAAGCGATCACCCTCGACTTCGGTTCCTACACCGACGGCATCATCCGCCAGGAAGACGCCAGCGACGATCCGACCTTCTCTATCCGCGAATCCGTCCATGTCGGGGACAAGATCTCCGCGACCGTCCTCCGCACGGATGACGGCGCAGGCCACCTTCTTCTTTCCATGAAGCAGGCAGCCGCCCTCCTTTCCTGGGACAGACTTGAAGCCCTGCAGGAAAGCAAGGAGAACGTCCAGGTCAAGATCAGCGGCACCACCAAGTCCGGCGTCATCGCCTATCTGGAAGGCGTCCGCGGCTTCATCCCCGCTTCGAAGCTCGCTCTGCAGTATGTAGAGGAAGAGGAGCTTCCCTCCTGGGTCGGCAAAACGATCGAGGTCCGCGTCATCTCCGCCGAGCGCGAAGGCAAGCGTCTGGTCCTCTCCGCCCGCGACATTCTCTGGGAGAAGGAGCGTGAGGCGAGAAAGCAGCGCATCACCAACGTACAGGTCGGCATGATCACGGAAGGCACTGTCGAGTCCATCAAGCCCTACGGCGCGTTCGTCAGCCTGGGCAAGGGACTGAGCGGACTGCTCCATGTGTCCCAGATCTCCCGCAAGCGCATCAAGACCCCGGCCGATGTCCTCAAGGAAGGCCAGACCGTAAAGGTCAAGGTCATCGAGAACCGCGACGGCAAGCTGAAGCTCAGCATGCGCGTCCTTGAAGATGAAGCGCCTGTCGAAGTCGAGGAAGAGACCGTCGAGCCGCTTCCCGAGGTAGCACAGGCCACCACGTCCCTGGGCGCCCTGCTCTCCGGCATCAAGCTCGATTAATTCCATACGCAGCTTACATCAGGCCCCTGCAGGCGGAGCGATCCGCCCGCAGGGGCCTTTGGCTTTATCTTCTGTTCCGGCGCCTCCTGCGTCCGCCGCCGGCCGCGCGAAGGCCGATGCCCCCTGCCGCTGCGGCGCAGGCCGAGAGCGCAAGGAGGATCCCCATCAGCCGCACATCCGCTGCCGCCCCGTCCAGGGTGAGGGGCGCGCCGCCCTCCTTTTTCCCGCCGGGCGGCGGCGTGCGCCTGTCGGTCATCGCAAAGGTCTGGACCTCACTCTTTTCTTCCACCGTAATTTCCATATCCTCCGCCTTCTCATAGCCCTTCGGCGCAGAGATCTCCTTCAGCGTGTATTTCCCCGCGGGAATGGGGCTGATGTACTCCGGCTTCTCCCCGCTGGTCCACCGGCGGATCTCCTTTCCGTCCGGTCCGGTCAGGGAAAGCTCTGCCCCCGGCAGCGCCCTGCCGTTTTCCCCATCCTTCTTGAGGATCTCGATGCCGATGGGGGCGTCCCGCATCTTCACCGGCGTGACGGCGCAGTCGGTCTCCGTCACCTTCTCCACCGTAAAGGTGATCGTCTCGGCCGTCACGTAGCCGGCCGGGGCCGTGGTCTCGGTGAGGGTGTAGGTGCCCGCCGGCAGGCTGACCAGATGGGGCTCTTCCCCGGAGATCCAGCTCTCCATCACCTCGCCGTCCGCATCCCGGATCTCCAGCAGAGCACCGGGCAGTTCCCCGTCTCCGGTCATATCGCTCTTGCTGATCTGTACCTTCCGCCAGGGCGCGTCCTTCATCTCGACCTGCTGGACCTCCAGCGAATCCGTCAGCACAAAGGTGATCGTCTCCGCCATCTCATAGCCGTAGGGCGCGGTGATCTCCGTCAGCGTGTAGGTGCCGGCCGTAAGCCCGGTCAGGCGCCTGGGCTCCGTCCCGGATACCCATTCCTCCACCGTCTGCCCCGCCTCATCGCGAAGCACCAGCTTTGCCCCGGGGATCTCCTGCCCGCCGGTCATATCGGTCTTACTGATGCTGACCTCATTGGGCACGTTGGAGATCTCAAGGACATATTCCCAGCTGCCGTCGATCTTTCCTTCCGTATCGACCGCAAACGAACGGACGGTATCGTCCGGCACATAGCCCGGCGCGGGCCGGATCTCCTGTATCGTATAGGTGCTCCCGGCGATGAGTCCGCGCACTGTCGCCTGCCCGTCGGCACCGGTGACCAGTTCCTGTTCCCAGGCTCCGTCCCCGGATTCCGGAGCGCTCTCCCGGCGAAGCAGGAATACCGCGCCCTCCACGGGGATATCGCGCGTTCCGTCGCG
>CAMOKZ010000022.1 GCA_946618155.1 uncultured Lachnospiraceae bacterium
AGAAATTGGCTGCCTGCCCGGAGGACGTCAGCATGCCCGCCGTGCCTCCCTCAAGCTCCGCGATCTTCGCCGCCACATAGTCGTTCGTCGGGTTCTGCAGCCTGGTATAGAAATACCCCGATGCCTCCAGGTCGAAGAGCTTGCCCATATCCTCACTGGTATCATATTTGAATGTGGTAGACTGGATGATCGGGATCTGTCTGGGCTCCCCGTTTCCCGGGCGGTATCCGCCCTGCACGCATCTGGTATCGATTCTGTAGTCGCTCATTTCGTTCCTCCCCCGGCCAAAAGCCGGTCTGTCCTGTTTCTGCTTTGTTTCTGCTCTGTTTCTTCTCAAACTTTAATAGATTTTGATCTGCGTTTCCCCTCTCCGGAGAGGAAGCTCCTCCTCCCGGATCTCCCGGATGGAAAGCCGCTTCAGGGAGCGCAGGTAAGCATACAAAAAGTCGATCCTCTCTCTTGTCCCCTGCAGCTGCGCCTCAGCGCCGCCTCCGGGAACATTGCGGACATACCCGGTGATTCCCAGCCGCTCACCCATCGCGCTCACTTCAAGCCGGAAGCCCACATGCTGCACCTCCCCCAGAAAGTGCACCAAAAGCCGGATGGGCGGGGTATCCGGAAAATCCGGGATGGCAAAAAACGCCGCCTCTTCCGCCATCTTCAATATCCTTTTCCGCGGTCCACCTGGCGCAGCAGCGGCTCGCCCCGGCCGAACCTGCGCAGGTTCTCGCAGAACATGTCCACACATTTTTTCCTCGTCCAGGGCAGGGTCAGGTTCCCGGCCACATGGGGCGTGAGGATGAGGTTGGGCGCCTTCCAGAGCGGATCGCCGGCCGGAAGCGGCTCCTCGTGCATGACATCGAGACCGGCTCCCCACAGATGCCCGCTCTCCAGCGCCGCGATCAGGGCGGGCTCATCGATGGCGCTGCCCCTGCCGACATTGACCACAACGGCGCCCGGGGCGAGCAGGCCGATCCGCTTTTCGGACAATATCCCGGCCGTCTCCTTCGTGCCCGGAAGGCTCATCGCGAGAATGTCCGTCCGCGGCAGGACCTCGTCCAGCTGCCCGATCGGCAGGACCTCGTCATAGACCGGTTCCTTCGAGACGCCGCTGCGGCAGACGCCTGTGACGCAGGCAGGCGCAAATGCCTTCACCCGCTCGGCGAACGTCGTCCCCGCATCACCGGTCCCCAGGACCGTCACCCGGCTGCCGCAGATCGATTTCTGCGCCATGTTCTTTCCCCACTCCTCCTTCGCCGCGCTCTCGGCAAAGACCGGCATGCGGCGCAGCAGCATCAGCGTGAGCATCAGCATGTGCTCGGCCAGGCTCACGCCGTAGGCGCCTGAGGAATTGGTCAGCAGGCAGGTGTCATTGGGCAGTACGCCGGGCCGCAGCGCCCAGTCGGCGCCCGCCGAAGAGAGGGCCAGCCATTTCAGATCCTTTGCGCGGTGCACATATTTGATCATCGTCGCGAACACGATATCCGCATCCCTCACCGCCTCCGCGGCGTCCTGCTGGGTATCGTAAAAAAAGGGCTCGTACCCGCTCTGGGCAGCGGCGGCCCGGATCTCATCCTTGAGCTCCTTCTCAAAGTATTTCTCGATCACGACCAGTTTACCGGCCATCACATCCTCCTCTCCGGTCAGGGCACATGCAGTCCTGTGATATTTCCATCATGAGAATAATTATACGCAAACGGCGGGCATTGCACAAGACAGCTTGAGAGAAACCGCCGTGAATAACAACACGCTGTTTTTTCTGGAATAATATGCCGGCGGGTTGTACAATACTGGTAAATATATAGAAGTAAAGGAGGATGGAAAGATGAAAAAAATAAGCGGACTGATTGGAAAATACATGGCGTGGATCGTTCTGTGCATCGCCGCGCTGGCGCTGTTTGCGCCGCAGACCTGCCTGTGGGTGCGCACGGAATGGATCAACCGACTGCTCATGATCGTCATGTTCGGCATGGGGCTCACCATGCAGCTGTCTGATTTCGCCATCGTCTTCAAGCGTCCACGGGACGTGATCATCGGCTGCCTTGCCCAGTTTACCATCATGCCGCTGCTGGCTTTTCTGCTTGGCAAAGTATTTCATTTAAATAATGAGCTCCTGGTCGGGGTAATGCTTGTCGGCACCTGTCCCGGCGGGACCTCCAGCAATGTGATCACCTATCTTTCAAAGGGAGATACCGCCCTCTCTGTGGGCATGACCAGCGTGAACACCCTGCTGGCGCCGCTGCTCACGCCGGCGCTGACCTGGCTTTATCTGCGGACGACCGTACAAGTGGATGTCCGGGCGATGTTCGTTTCGATCATCCAGGTCGTCATCGTGCCGATCGGCCTGGGCCTGCTGATCAATAAGCTTTACGGAAAATATACCGGAAAGATCCGCGATGCCCTGCCCGCAGTATCCGTCACAGCCATCTGCCTGATCGTGGCGGCGGTCGTCTCCCACAACAGCGGGAAGATCCTGTCCGCCGGCCTGACTATCTTCGCCGTGGTCGCCGCCCACAATCTGCTGGGATATCTCTGCGGATATCTGATCGGCGTTCTGTTTAAGATGGATCTGCCCAGAAAAAAGGCGCTTTCCATCGAGGTAGGCATGCAGAACTCAGGACTTGCCGCAAGCCTTGCCGGATCCGCCTTCCCGGATCTAGCCATGGCGACGGTCCCGGGCGCTGTATTCTCTGTATGGCATAACATTTCCGGCGCGGTTCTCGCCGGATTCTGGAACGCAAACACGAAAAAACAGGGAGGAGAAGAATGATAAGAAAAATCATTTCCGCCGGACATATCTGCCTGGATATCACGCCGGTCTTTCCGGAGGGCCGCACCTACGCTGATCTCGGGGAGGTCCTTGTCCCCGGAAAGCTGATCCACCTGAACGGGACCCAGATCCACACCGGCGGTTCCGTGTCGAACACCGGGCTTGCGCTGAGCGTGCTGGGAGCCGACGTGTCTTTGCTCGGCAAGATCGGGGATGACGCCTTCGGCCGCATCGTGGAGCGCATCTTCGCGGAGCACGGCGTGCGCGGACTCATCCGGGATTCTGCCTCCTCCACGGCCTACACCATCGTGCTGGCCATCCCGGGGATCGACCGGATCTTCCTGCACGATCCCGGAGCAAACGATACCTTCTCCGGCGCGGATATCCCGGAGGAAGAGCTGGCGGAGGCTGTACTCTTCCACTTCGGCTATCCTTCCCTGATGAAGGGAATGTACGAGCGGGACGGGGCGGAGCTTGTCTCGATCTTCTCCCGGGTGCGCAGCCTCGGGATCGCGACCAGCCTTGACCTGGCCGACGTGGACCCGGCGTCCGCGGCGGGAAAAGCGGACTGGCGCCGCATTCTGGAAAACATCCTGCCCCTGGCGGATTTCTTTGTCCCCAGCTATGAGGACGTCAGTTTTCTGTTCGGGAAAAAGGCAGAGGGAGCGGAAAGACTGGAGGCGGCCGGCGCCATGGCGGAAGAGTTTATCCGCATGGGCGCAAAGATCGTGCTGATCAAATGCGGAACGGCGGGCATGGTCTGCCGGACTGCCGGCAGGGAGCAGCTTAAAAAAATCGGGCCGCGCCTTGGCCTTGACGCCGCAGCCTGGGCGGATAAGAAGATCGTACAGAAGAGTTTTCGCGCGGACAGGGTCCTTTCCGCCACCGGCGCCGGAGACTCGGCGGTCGCGGCCTTCCTGAAGGCCGCCGCGGACGGACGCGGGCCTGAGGATGCAGTGCGGCTGGCCAGCGCCGAGGGTGCCTGCGCCGTCACCTCCTACGACGCTCTGAGCGGACTGCGCACCCTTGAGGAGCTGGAAGAGAGGATCGCGCGGGGATGGGAAGTTAACGAGTAAATAAAAAAGAGCCATGCCGACAGGTTCGAGACCTTCGGTCTCTCACTGTCGCGGCATTCGCCGTATGCGTACAAAAACGCAGTGGTCCGTTGTGAGTAAACTCCCACGGGCCCCTGCGTTTTTATACGCGCATGGCTCATTGCTAACGCGCAAAAATTTGGGGCTGTCTGACTTTCTCGTCACCAGACAGCCCCGTTAAAACGGTTCTTTTAAAATCACTTTTGTTTTATCCTCCTTTCTGTTTTATTCGGTCCTCTTCATTTTTTCGATCGACTTGCTCTTCTTATTTCAATGGACCGTCCTCCCGTTTAGCTTTCGCTTTTGTGTTTGTTTTGTTATCTGTATATTAACAGACAGTCTATGATTTGTCAACTATTTTTCTGTAATTTGTCTAATTCTTTTCTTTATTTCTGCTAAATTATCTTTTTTCTTTATTCTGCCTGTAAATTCAAGGGCCCCGGCACTGCTGCCGGAGCCCTGTTCTCTCGTCTTTACTGATCCGCGCGTACCTTCCTGCCGCAGAACGGGCAGACCCTGGCCATCCCGATCGGGATATCCAGCGGGGCCCCGCAGCCGGGGCAGGTGGTCTGGTTGGTGGGATGCGTGCCCAGCACATCGTAGTCCGGGTTCAGCAGGTCCTCCTGCCCGGGGATCTGCTCATCCGTGACGGAATGGGGCACCAGGGCAGCCTTTCCTTTATATACGCAGATCTGAACGCTGGCGCCGTGGGGATATTCCGCCTCGGAGGGCGAGCCCGTGGGCACGACGGCCTCCTTCATCTCTCCCCCGTCAAAATAGCGCACGACCAGGCTGATCGTCGGCGCACCGTTGATCAGCACCGAGCGGTCCTGCCGGTAGTCGAAGATCTTGCCCTTATACTGCGTGCCCATGGAGAGGATCTCCTCCTCCCGGCGCAGGGCGTTGATCCCCATTCTGGCGAAGAATCCGCCGATCCCGCAGAATATCGCCGCAAAGAAAAGGGCCATGGGATAGAGAAGGGGGGTATGCGTGATCAGCCCCGCCAGCGCCAGGCAGATGGCCGTGACCGCGCCGATCACCACAAAGAGCATCCCGAACCACTTCAGAAACTTCCAGCTTTTCATTCCCATGACGCTTCTCCTCTCTTACTTCAGTTCAATTCCCCAGATCTTGCACGCCCTCGTCCCGACGACGGCGTAATTGTCATAGACCGCCGGCGACGCCTCGATGGCGCCGTCGCTCAAGGCGAAGCTGTCCAGCTCTTCGCCGGTCAGGCCGTCCAGCAGGTACATCTTGCCGTTGCAGCTGCAGTAGATCACCCGGCCTGTCCCGTGGTCCCCGTATACGCAGACCGGTGAAGACCAGGCGTAGACCGCGCTGTGCTCCCAGACCACCTCGCCGGTATCCCTGCGCAGGCAGGCGAGCACGCCCTTATAGGCGTCCCCGGTCCTCGCCACCGTCACATACAGGTAATCCGCCAGGGACTCCTCCCCCGGCGCGATCGTCGACTGCACGCCGCCGGAAACGCCGTCCTCCGTGTAGCACTCATAGGACGTCTGCCAGATGATCTCCCCCGTTTCGGCGTCGATCTTCCAGACCGGCACCTCAGCCTTGCTGCTGCTCCTCCACCCCAGGTGGAAGGAGGTGCTCACGTAGAGATACAGGCGCCCGTCCTCCATGCTCAGCACCGGCGTGGAATTGGAATCATCCAGGATATCCTGCACCCAGACGAGCCGCAGGGTGTTGAGATCCAGGCACATCAGATTGCCGCCGTTGTCCGCGATAAACAGGTATCCGCCGAACACGGCAGCGCTCGTCTCCATGCCCACCCAGTAGGAGGCGGTGGAGGTCCTGGTCCCGTAGTAGCGCCACTTGACGATATTGTCCGGGTCGATGGAGAGGCTTCCCGTCTTCTCGTCCCAGTTCGTATTCAGATGGATCAGATAGAGGATCCCGTTTTCCCCCGGATAGATCAGCGTATCCGACGCCGCGTCCACCAGAGCGGAGGAATCAAAGTAGCTGAGGTTTCCGCGCAGGGAGAAGGGATCCTGGTTCCCGAAGGTATACATCACGCTGCAGTCGAGCAGGTTGATAATAAACGCCCGGGCTCTCCCTTCGCTGCTGTCATAGCCGGCCCCGAGGTAAAGGATCGGGTATCCGCGGGGATCGAGGGCCCCCGCCCCCTTGAAGGTATAGCCCAGCCAGAGCTTATCCCTGGTGTTGGCGCCGGTCTTCAGGTCCATGAAGTAGATGTACCCGTCCATGCAGGCGTAGATCACCTCGACGAGGTCGTCGTCCTCCTTCGCCCAGTCGTACATGTTCATGGATGCCTTGACTTCGCGGGGCCACTTCGCCATGAGGGGCTGTCCCGTCCAGCCGCTGCCGGTCCACACCGCATTGCCGTACTGCAGTCCGCCGGTCGCCAGGGACCAGACGCCCTCGAGCTTGTCCTCCGTCATATTCGCTCTGCCGTAGACCGGGCCGGAGCGGAAACTGTCGCCGCGGAAGGTGACCACGCCGTCCACCTGCGTGTACTCCTCCCCCTCGCCGAAGTCCATCTGGTACCACGGCCTGAAGAGGGAGATATCCTCCAGGATCTCGCCGTTCTGCTCGATCTCGGTGTAGGCGATCAGGCGGTCCGGATCCGTCGACTCGACCGCATGGGGTTCCAGGACGAAGGGCGGCTCTGTCTGGGGCTCGGTCTCTTCCTCCGTCATCATGGGATAAAGGCTCTCGGAGAGGGCCTCGCTCTCTGCTTCAGCAGCGGCTCCCCCGCTGAAAAACGCCCGCACCTGCCGCGCGGTCAGCTCCGTTTTCCCAAGCCGCAGCGTCCCGCCGAAGCCGAACAGATATACGGCGAGCGCCGCCGCTGCCAGCGCCGCGAGAGCGCAAAGCGCGGTCAGCGCCCGAAACAGGACCGAGTCTGCAGGCGAGCGGAACATCTTTTTGTCCGTCGCCGCATACCGGCTGAATTCTCTGTATTTTTTGTCTTCACTGTGCATGAACTGTTTTTCGCTGCTCCTCTTTTACGCGTAAACGATCACCGCGACCAGCTCCACGATCTCCTCGGTGCGGTTGGCGATCCCGTGGCTTCCGCCGACAGGGCAGATCGTCACATCGCCCGCGCTGACCGTGCAGATGGTGCCGTTGTCGTTATACTCTGCCGTGCCCTTCATGATGTAGAACAGCTCCGAATCCTTGTCGTGGAGATGATAGCCGATGCTGCAGCCGGGGCGCAGGGTGATCTTCGCGAACAGCCTGCCCTTGTCCACCAGCTCTGCCGGGCCTTCGATAAAATTCGTGATCTCGACGGTTCCGTCACCGTCGCGCATATGCTCACGATACTCGATCATGCACTCTTCTGCTTTTCTGATCATTGTTCTCCTCCTTTTAGGTTCCTGTTTCACAGGCCTGGTCAGTATCCGTTCCCTGACTCTTTCGTGCAAGCACGAAGCGCCAGGGCCCGTATCCTGCCCGGCCGTGAATAGTAACACTACGTTACATATAATACACCGCGATACAGGTCTGAAACTCATACGGCAGAAGCTCATAACAGATCCGGAACAGGGTGTCGACTGACTCGGGCATTCCCCGCTCCACCCACTCGCAGGTCACTGCAAGGGAGCCGTGAATGTATCCCCACAGAAGGATCCGGTTCTTCTTCTCCGTCATATCCATCCCGTATTTTTCCATCATGTCAATGTAAAGCTGATAGCTGATCCGGAAAATGTAGGCGCGAAGGCCGTTTGGATCCGCCGAGCGCAGCGCCCTGCGGAAAAAGAGCGGATATTCCGTAAGCACCGAGTACAGAGAGAAGAAGGCCGACTTAAAGGAAGCCCCCTCCTGTACCTTGCGCATCGTGCTGTTGAACAGATTCTGATAGGACTGGTTGATCAGTTCATACTTGTCCCGGTATTTCCGGTAGAACGTCGACCGGCTCACCCCAGAGCGCTGCAGGATCTCTGTCGTGGTGATCGCATCAAGGTCCTTTTTTTCCATCAGGTCGGAAAGCGCGTCCAGCAGCTTATCCGTCATCGGATCCAGCACCGGCAAACTTGTCTCAACTGCCATCTGCTCTATTCCTTTCTCCGATACTGTCTGTGGTTTCGCCGGGCTTTCCGTCAGGACGTCCGTTCCGGCGCGCTCCCGCGATCCACACCGCATACCACTCCAAAAACATGTAGATGGTCCAGATCTGCCTCCAGTATTTGCCCGGATGCTTTGCAAATCCGTCAAGAAGCCGCTCCAGCTTCTGCGGGCGGAAGAACTGCTGTGCAGCCGGCCCCGCAAAGGCTTCTTTTATCTTCAGGATGAAGGCTTCCTGCTGCATCCACCGGCAGACCGGTGTTTCAAACCCGATCTTGCGGCGCGAGCAGATCTCCTCCGGCAGCGCCCGCATCGCCGCCCGGCGAAAGACCAGTTTTCCGCTGCTTTTCGTCACCTTATACCCGGAGGGTACGGCAGCAGCGGCGTCAAATGCCCCCTTGCTGACGAAGGGCATATAGAACCGCACGCCCGCAGCGTGACTGATCTTGTCAATATTCTGCAGAATGTTCCAGCAAAAGCCCAGCCTCAGGTCGTGGTCGCACATGATCGTGACCATGTCCCGGTCACCGCCCCCGGGGCAGCAGTGCCGCACGGTCCCGCCGGGATCGGCCGGCGCCGTGCCGGGCTGCATGAGGGCGCGGACCGCGCCGGTCTCAAACACAAGGGTATTGCCCGGGAATTCTTCGATGTCCCGCTCCCCGGCCAGCATCAGCCAGCGGCCCGGCAGGTCGGGGAACCGTCCTGCTATCCTTGCCGCTGCCCGCCTCACCGGACCCGGCAGGAGCCAGTAGGGCGCGCGGCGCAGGGCCGCCCGGTACACATGGTACCCGCCGAACAGTTCATCGATTCCCTCCGCCGACAGCACTGCCCCGCAGCTATTCTTCAGCTCCATGCACATCAGGTACAGGGCCGGCTCCGAGGCGTCGCCGGTGGGTTCCTCCAGGCAGCGCACCACATCGGGTATGCTGCGCAGGTAACGGTCCGGATCGATCAGGTGCAGGACATTTTGGATGCCCAGCGCCTCGGCAGTCTTTGCCGCGCCGGTCTCCTCATGGTAGGTGGAATCGCGGAAACACGCCGTATGGGTGACGGCGGCGCCGCTCACCGCGGCAAGATAGGCCGAATCGACGCCGGAGGAAAGCAGCGCGTGGGTCTCCCTGTCCCGGGGGATCTTTGCCGCTGCCGCCCGCAGGGCCCTGTCGGTCCTTTCCGCCCATTCCTCAAGGGGAACGCCGGTCTCCGGCTGGTAGGAAGGCGTCCAGTACCTGCGCAGGGTGATCTGTCCCTTCTTATAGACGCCGAATTCACCGGGAAGAAGCTTGCTGACCCCGTCAAACATCGTCCCGGGGCCCGGTACAAAGGAAAAAGTCAGGTAGAGCTGCAGGCTTGTTACATCGACCTCCGGCCGCAGCCTTGCGGCGCGCAGGACCTCCGCCGCGGTCGTCCCGAAGCGGAAGGGCATCCCCTTCCGGCAGACGTAATAGCCGCTGCGGATGCCGAACCTGTCCCGGCCGATCACGTATTCCTCCGCCGACCCGTCGTAGAGAGCAAGGAAGAACCCGCCGTCCATATGGACGAACATATCCTTGCCCCACGTCCGGTAGCAGGCGGCAGTGAGCACCTTAAGACTCTCTTCGCACTGCCGCCCGGCGCTCACGCCGGCCTGCCTGCAAAGTTCCTCATAGTTGTTCAGGAATCCGTCAAATCGCAGTATCTCTATCATGCCGTCCCCCTCCCGAGGCCGGTATACCCAATCAGTTCTTCTTCAGTGACGTTACCAGCTGCACAGCCTTCGCCAGCGCATCCTGGCGGATGGTCTCAAAGGTGCCGCTGTCCGCGGCAGCCGCAACGGCGGGATCCACCGGCAGCCTTCCGGCAACGGGAAGTCCCATCTCGGCGGCGACTTCCTCGATCGTGCTCTTTCCGAAGACTTCGATCTTCTTCCCGCAGTCCGGGCAGACGAGCCAGCTGAAGTTTTCCACGACGCCGAGGACCGGAATATCCATCATCTTCGCCATGTTCCAGGCCTTCTTCACGATCATGCGGACCAGGTCCTGCGGGGAGGTGACGACCAGAATGCCGTCCACCGGCAGGGACTGGAAGACCGTAAGGGGCACGTCGCCCGTTCCGGGCGGCATATCCACGAGCAGATAGTCCAGCTCGCCCCAGATCACGTCAGACCAGAACTGCTTGACCATTCCGGCGATGACCGGTCCTCTCCAGACCACCGCCTGCTCCGGATCCGGCATCAGCAGGTTCAGGGACATGACCTTAATGTCGTTGCGCGTGATCTCCGGCAGGATGCCGTCCTCGATCGCCCCGGCCGGGCCCGTAAGCCCGTACATCCGCGGGATGGACGGTCCCGTGATATCCGCGTCCATGATGCCGACGCGGTATCCTGCCGCCGCCAGAAGATTGGCCAGCGAAGCGGTGACCATCGATTTGCCGACGCCGCCTTTGCCGCTGACCACGCCGATCACGTGGCCGACCTCGCTGAAGGCGTTCAGGTCAACATGAAAATCCGGCATCTGTGCCTGTCCCTGCGCGCTGGGACATCCCTCACAGCTCTCTCTCGAGCAGCTTGACGCGCTGCTGCAGCTTCTCTCGTTCTGTTCTGCCATGGTAATTCTGTCCTTTCCCTATTTTATTTCATTTTTTTCTTGTCAGTTTATTCTTCTTTTGCCGCGCCGATCTCGAGCAGGCGGTCCAGCAGGCGCATCGCCGCCTCCTCCTTGCTCATCTTCTCCAGACGCAGCGTCCCCTCTTTGCTGATCAGCGTCAGCACGTTGGTATCCGTCCCGAACCCGGCGCCTTCCACCTTAAGGCTGTTCGCCGCGATCAGGTCGAGATGTTTCTTTTCCAGTTTTTCCTTCGCCCGCTCCTCCATCTGCGAGGTCTCCATCGCAAAGCCGCAGAGCAGCTGGCCGGGCCGCCTGTTCTCCCCGAGGAAGCGCAGGATGTCCTTTGTGCGGGTAAGGGGGATGGACATCTCCCCTTCGCCCTTCCTGATCTTCTCGTCACTGACGGACACAGGCGTATAGTCCGCCACCGCGGCGGCCTTGATGATGATATCCTGCTCCGGGGCCCGCTCTGTCACCTCGCGGAACATATCCGCGGCGGTCACCACCGGCACAAGCTCCGCAAACGCCGGCGCGGAGAGGGCCGAGGGCCCGCTCACCAGGGTGACCCTTGCGCCGCGCAGGGCGGCCATGCGGGCGATGGCGTATCCCATCTTTCCCGTGGAGTGGTTCGTGATATACCGGACCGGGTCGATGCTCTCCTGCGTCGGCCCCGCCGTCACCAGGATCCGCTTTCCCTCCATGTCCCGGGGGAACGCGCAGGCGCGCAGGATATGCTCGAGCAGCAGCTTCTCGTCCGGAAGCTTTCCCCTGCCGTCGTCGCCGCAGGCAAGATGCCCCTCGGCGGGTTCAATGATCTCCCAGCCGTCCCCGCGCAGGGCAGCAAGGCTGCGCTGCGTGGCCGGGTTGTCCAGCATCCTGGTGTTCATGGCCGGCGCCGCCAGCTTCGGGCAGGTGCAGGCCAAAAGCGTCGTGGTCAGCATGTCGTCCGCGATCCCGCAGGCGAGCTTGGAGAGGACATTGGCCGTCGCGGGCGCAATGATCGCCAGGTCCGCCTCCTTCGCGAGGGAGATATGCTCGACCTTGAATTCGAAGCTGCGGTCGAAGGTGTCCGTCAGGCACTTGCGTCCCGTCAGCTGCTCAAAGGTGATCGGATGAATGAAATTCATCGCGTTGCGGGTCATGATGACCTGCACGCTGGCATGCTGTTTTCGCAGAAGGCTCGCCAGATATGCGGCCTTGTAGGCGGCTATGCTTCCCGTCACGCCGAGAATGATCGTTTTTCCTGTCAGCATCCGGAGCCTCCTTTATTCCAGCTCGTCTTTCCTGTCTCTTGCCATCAGCATCCGCCCGATCTCCACCGGCGCGGCCCCGTGGTTCACGATCTGGTCCACGGCCTGCGCCAGGGGCATATCCACCTTATACTGGGCGGACAGCTCCATCGCCGCCGGGAGCGCGTTGATGCCCTCCACGACCATGCCGACCTCACGGATGGCATCCTGCGGGGCCATGCCCTGTCCCATCAGAAAACCGCAGCGGTTGTTGCGGCTGTGCACGCTGGTCGCCGTCACGATCAGGTCGCCTATCCCGGCCAGGCCGCTGAAGGTCTGCTCCATGCAGCCCATGGCCGTCCCCAGCCTGCCGATCTCATGAATGCCGCGGGTGATGATCGCCGCCTTCGCGTTGTCGCCGTTGCCGGCCCCGGTCGAGATGCCGGCGGCCAGCGCGATCACGTTCTTCATCGCGCCGCACAGCTCAACGCCCAGCACGTCCGTATTCGTATAGACGCGCATATGGCGGTTCATGAACACATCCTGCACCAGGCGCGCGGTCACGGGGTCCTCGCTTGCCGATACGATGGTGGTCATCATATCCTTTGCGACCTCCTCCGCGTGGGTCGGCCCGGAAAGCGCGGCCACCCGGGCGCTCTTTCCCACTTTGGCCAGTTCATCGGCAATGATCCCGGTCATCGTCATGTGCGTGCCGGGCTCTATCCCCTTCGCCGCGTCCGCGATCAGCTGCCCCTCCGGAATAAAGGGGGCGGCCGCCGCCGCGGTCTGCCGGACAAATACGGAGGGCACGGCAAACAGGATCAGCATCCTGCCGCTGCAGGCCTCCTCAAGATCCGCGGTAAACCGGATCTGCTCCGGAATCTCCATGCCGGGCAGGTTCGGATGTTTTCTCGTCCGGGGATATTCCTCCACCTCCCGGGCAAGGGCGGACCATACCGTCACCTCATAGCCGTCCAGGCAGAGCATGCGCGCCAGGGCCATGCCCCAGGTACCCGCGCCGAGCACGCCGATCCGGCCTTTTCCCATTTTTTCTTCCATGATCTGTTTCCTTTCGCTAAAGGATTTCCCCGCGCCCTGCCGCCGGGCGGCGGACGCAGACGGGCACTATTTTAGTTTATCATATCCTCTTCCAGATAAAAAGGGAAATCTCTTTACACTCCCCCCGCCTGATGCTATATTTACGTTGATTGTATTGTATCCCGCAAGGGAATAATAACAAGGAGGAAAACTGAATATGCAAACCACAAAAAAAGACACCCGTTGGATGGTCAGTACTGCACTTATGGCTGCCGTCGTGATCCTTCTGGCCAATACGCCGCTGGGCATGATTCAGCTGCCTGTCATTAAGGCAACAACTGTTCACATTCCTGTCATCATCGGTTCCATTCTTTTGGGTCCAGCCGCAGGCGCTATCCTTGGCTGCGTGTTCGGAATCTGCTCTGTCATCAGCAATACCACTGCTCCCACTCTGCTCTCTTTCGCTTTTTCCCCGGCTCTCGCCACTGATCTGGCGGGCGTATTCAAGTCGCTCTGGATCGCCGTCGGCTGCCGCGTCCTGCTGGGCGTCATCGCCGGATGGCTCTGGATATTCCTGAAAAAGCTGAAACTGAACACCTGGCTGGCGCTTCCTGTCACCGCCTTCGTCAGCACGATCATGCACACCATCCTGGTGATGGGCAGCATCTACCTTCTCCTCGCGACCCAGTACGCCGAGGCGAAGGGCGTCGCCGTGAACGCGGTGTTCGGCCTGGTCATGGGCACGGTCGTCGGCTCCGGCATTCCGGAGGCCATCGCCGCCGCAGTCCTGGTCACGGCGATCGGCAAGGCGCTGCTGGCTTTCCAGGCCAGACAGCGGGCAGCAGCGTAAACAGATAAGGAGGAAACACTTATGATCCTTGCGATCGATATCGGCAACACCAACATCGTGCTTGCCTGCGTGGACGAGGGAAACATCCTGTTCTGCGAGCGGATCTCCACGGATCTGCGCAAGACCGATCTGGAGCATGCGATCTCCGTCAAGACCATCCTGGAGCTGCACAACATTGCGCCCTCCCGCATCACGGGGGCCATCATCAGTTCCGTCGTGCCGCCCATTACGAGCCTCATCCGGCAGGGCCTGACCAAGGTCACGGGGCTGGAGGACGTAATGGTCGTCGGGCCCGGCGTCAAGACCGGCCTGAACATCCTCATGGACAACCCCGCCCAGGTGGGAAGCGACCTGATCGTCGGCGCCGTGGCGGGCATCGCGGAGTATGAGCTGCCCCTGGTCATCGTCGATATGGGCACCGCCACCACGATCTGCGTCATCGACGAGAACCGCACCTACATCGGCGGGATGATCCTGCCGGGGCTTAGGGGCTCCCTGGATTCCCTGACCAGCGCCACCTCGCAGCTGCCGCGGATCAGCCTTGATCCGCCCCGCCGCCTGATCGGCAAGAACACCATCGACGGCATGAAGAGCGGCATCCTCTACGGACACGCGGCGACGCTGGACGGCATGGTGGAACGGATCGAGGACGAGCTGGGCAGGCAGGTGACCGTGGTCGCCACCGGCGGCCTGGCCGGAAGGATCGCACCCCTGTGCAGACGGCGCGTCATCCTGGATGACCTGCTGCTGATCAAGGGGCTCTGGATCATCTATCAGAAAAACGCTGCAGAAAGGAAGTAATGATGTCAACAGTACCGGAAAGACTGGCCGCGCTGCGCGCGGTCATGAAACAGGAAGGGGTGGACGTCTGCCTCGTCCCCACCGATGATTTTCACGGATCGGAATATGTCGGCGACTACTTCAAGTGCCGCCGCTTCATCACCGGCTTTACCGGCTCCGCCGGCACCGCCGTCATCCTCGCCGAGGAGGCGGGGCTGTGGACCGACGGCCGCTATTTTCTCCAGGCTGCGCAGCAGCTGGAGGGGAGCGGCGTCACCCTGTACAAAATGGGCGAGGAGGGCGTGCCCACCGTCACGCAGTTTCTCTCGGAGAAAATGCAGGCCGGCATGCGCCTGGCCTTTGACGGGCGCACCGTCTCCGCGTCATACGGAAATAAGCTGCAGAAGCTGATGGCGGAAAAAGGCGCGGACATCGTCTGGGACAAAGACCTGGTCGGACAGATCTGGACGGACCGCC
Source organism: uncultured Lachnospiraceae bacterium (assembly GCA_946618155.1). GTDB lineage: Bacteria > Bacillota > Clostridia > Lachnospirales > Lachnospiraceae > CAMOKZ01. The sequence continues at coordinate 14,868 of CAMOKZ010000022.1, forward strand.
CGGCCCTCTCCTGCCGCCCGGCCTCTTCCCTCTCGCCCGAATGGACCGGGGAGGACCGCGTTTCAAAACTTGCCCGTGTGCGGGAGAAGATGGCAAAGCTCGGCGGCACCCGCCTTCTGCTTTCGACCCTCGACGATATCGCCTGGCTGCTGAACATCCGGGGCGACGATGTGGCCTGCAATCCCGTCGTCCTCTCCTACCTTTCCCTGTCGGCGGACGAGGCCCTTCTCTTCATCCAGGAAGAGGCGGTCAGCAGCGAGCTGCGGGCAGAGCTTGAGGCGGACGGCGTCACCCTGCGCCCCTACGGGGACTTTTACCGGGATGCCGCTTCGCTCTCCTCTGCGGAGACCATCCTCTATGACGGGGGACGGGCGAACTATACGCTGGTCCGCTCTCTGCCGGAGGGCGCCGCGGTGAAAAGCGTGCACACGCCCACCGCGCTCATGAAGGCGGTCAAGAACGAGACCGAGATGGCCCACATCCGCGAGGCCCACGTGATCGACGGCGTCGCCGTGACCCGCTTTATCTACTGGCTGAAGAATGCGGTCGGCAAAGAGCCGATAACGGAGATCTCCGCCTCCGCAAAGCTGGAGGAATTCCGCCGCATGAGCAGCCGGTACCTCGGGCCGAGTTTTGACACGATCAGCGGTTATGGCCCCCACGGCGCCATCGTCCACTATTTCCCGACGCCCGAGACGGACATCCCGCTGGAAGCGAAGGGATTTCTGCTGGTGGACAGCGGCGGACAGTACCTCGAGGGAACGACCGACATCACCCGCACCATTGTCCTGGGCGAGACCACGCAGAAGGAAAAGGAATACTTCACCCGCGTCCTGCGCGGCAACCTGAACCTGGCGGACGCCCGCTTCCCGGCAGCGTGCGACGGGCAGGCGCTGGACGTCCTGGCCAGAGAACCCCTCTGGGAGGTCTGCGCCGACTATAACCACGGCACCGGCCACGGCGTCGGCTATTTCCTGAACGTCCACGAAGGCCCCAACGGCTTCCGTTTCCGCCGTCCCGCGCCGGGCACGATGCCCTGGACCTTTGAGGAAGGCATGCTCACCAGCGACGAACCGGGCATCTACCTCGAGAACGAATTCGGCATCCGCCATGAGAACCTCATGCTCTGCCGCAAAGACGAAAAGAACAGCTTCGGCCAGTTCATGCGCTTCGAGACCGTCACCATGGTCCCCTTCGACCTGGAAGCGGTGCTGCCGGACCAGATGTCAGCGGCCGAGCGCGAACGCCTGAACCGCTATCACGCGAAGGTCT
>CAMOKZ010000023.1 GCA_946618155.1 uncultured Lachnospiraceae bacterium
AGGAGTGCGGTGAAACTGGATAAATTGGACAAAATCATACATACAGACTGCAATCCCATAAAGGAAAAGACGCGAGAACAGTACGCCGGCGTTCTTGTGCCCGTGAGAGCCTCTGCGCTGGAGCGGATGCTGGTCAAGTCCGTCCGGACAGACCGGCTGGACCCCAATCCGAACGATGAATTCTGCTTTCCGGACATTGGCCCAAGCTATGGCATCATCAACGATTACGAGAGGAAATACCGACAGTACCAGGCGATGCAGAGGGAGGGGTATCATGAGTCTGAACAAAGTAAGGGACGGAGCGGCGCTGACGGTCATGCCGGAGGGTACGCTGGATGCTGTCACTTCGCCTGCCTTCGAGCAGGAGGTCAGGGAATGTATTGAGGGGGTCACGGCGCTGGTGATCGATCTTGGCGGCGTGGAGTATGTTTCTTCGGCGGGGCTGCGCGCCCTGATGAACCTGCACAAGATCATGATGGGGCAGGGGGAGATGACGATCATCCACCCGCGTGAGGTCGTGCGGGATGTCTTTGAAGTGACCGGATTCTCCAACATCCTGAATATTCTGGATGACTGAGCGGATGCATGAAGGCGTTTGCAAAGTGCCCCTGGAATGGAGGTTTTTATGGAATTTACAATGATTGAGACCGGGTGGGTATCCATCCTGCCGCCGGTCATTGCCATTGTTCTGGCGCTGATCACCAAGGAAGTCTATTCATCGCTGTTTATCGGCCTGTTTTCGGGCATGCTGATCTACAGCTTCGCGAGCGGCGGGACCATCGTTTCCGCTGTCGCCACCACCTTTGACATGATGTACGCGAAGATCGCGGACAACGCCTACATGATCATTTTCCTCGCCCTGCTGTGGGCGGTGGTCACCCTGGTCGCGAAGTCCGGGGGAAGCGAGGCCTACGGCCGCTGGGCCGGGAAACGGCTGAAGACGAAGCGGAGCGCGGCCCTGGCCACATCGGTCCTGGGCGTCCTCATCTTTATCGATGACGGATTTAACTGCCTTACCGTCGGCACGGTCATGCGCCCGATCACGGACAGACTGAAGATCTCCCGGGAGAAGCTTGCCTACATCATCGACGCCACGGCGGCGCCGGTCTGCATCATCGCGCCGGTCTCCAGCTGGGCGGTCGCCGTTGCCAGCGAGGTGAGCCAGGAGGGGGGCTTCGGCACCTTCCTCTCTACCATTCCCTATAATTTCTACGCCCTGCTGACCATCACGATGGTCCTGTTCATCAGCATTTCCGGAATGGATTTCGGGCCGATGAAAAAGGCGGAGGAGGCTGCAGCCTCCGGCGCCGGGGATGCGGCAAAGACGGATGCGGGGCAGGAGGGCACCTCCGGAAAGGGCAGCGTCATCGACCTTGTGCTTCCCATCGCGGTGCTGATCGTCTGCGCCATCCTCGGCATGGCCTATGTAGGCGGCTTCTTCAGCGGCACCAGCTTTTCCGAGGCCATCGGCTATAATCCCACCGCGGGCCTTACCCTGGGCGCCTTTGCCGGCCTGGTCACGGCCTTTGTGCTCTACATTCCGCGCAGGCTGATGACGGCGAAGGATTTTGTCTCCAACATCGTCAGCGGCATCGGGAATATCGTGCCGCCGATGCTTATCCTCATCCTGTCCTGGAGCCTGGGCGGCGTCTGCCGCCAGCTGATCGGCACGGGCGTGTTTATCTCCGGCTTTGTGAGCAGCGGGAAGTTCCCGATGGGTCTTCTACCCTTCCTTATCTTTGTCGTCGCTGCCCTGATGAGCTTCTCCATGGGCACCTCCTGGGGCACCTTCGGCATGCTCATCCCAATCGTGACGATGATCTGCGCGGCCGACGGGGCGGGCGCCCTGCTCATCCCGACGCTCGGCGCGACGCTGGCCGGTTCCGTCTACGGCGATCACTGCTCGCCCATCTCGGACACGACCATCCTGGCCTCGACCGGCGCGGCCTGCCAGCACATCCGGCACGTGGAGACGCAGCTTCCCTACGCCACCCTGGTGGCGGTGGTCTGCGCAGTGGGTTATCTCCTTGCCGGCTTTATGCTGAACCCCTGGATCCCGCTGGTGATCAGCATCGCGGTGCTGATCGGCGCGCTTTTTATCCTGCACAGGACCAGATGATGGTATGCCTTGACAGGACTCCCGCAGAAAGCAAAGCAGAGATTGACACTAAGCGCCTGCGCGGGTAAAATACGGAAGGGAAAACACCTGTTTTTCAATATGTAAAGAAAAGAGGAACCAGAAATGAAGAATTCACCTGTGAAAACCATTGTCGCGATCGGCATCGGCGCCGCGCTCTTCTTCGTGCTTGGCCGCTTCGTCGCCATCCCGAGCCCGGTACCCAACACGAACATCTCCACCCAGTACGGCCTGCTGGCCTTTATGGCAGTCCTGTTCGGACCGGTTGCCGGCGCGCTGATCGGCCTCATCGGCCATGCGCTCATCGACTTCAGCTACGGCTGGGGCATCTGGTGGAGCTGGGTCATCGCTTCCGCGTGCTTCGGCGCTCTGGTCGGCCTGATCTCCTCCAGGCTTCGCGTTGCGGAGGGCGAGTTCGGCGCCAAGGATATCGTGACCTTCAATGTCTGCCAGATCATCGCCCATGTCATTGCCTGGGGCCTGATCGCTCCGGTGCTGGACATCCTGATGTACGCCGAGCCGGCCAATAAAGTTTTCATGCAGGGTCTTGTGGGCGGCATCGCCAACATCGTCACCACGGCCATCATCGGCACCATTCTCTGCATCGCCTATGCGGCGACCAGGCCGAAGGCCGGAAGCCTGCGCAAGGAAGGCTGAAGACAGGGATAACAAACGCACAGAAAACAAAACCATACAGGGCAGCCGGCGAGCGGGTCTCGCCGGCGCCTTTCGTGTCAGGACTTATCCGACAGCTCCGGCTGCCGGATAATGTTTGGAGGAAGCTAAAGTGAGTGAACCACTGCTGGAATTTCAGAATTTCGGCTTTCAGTACAAGGCGCAGCAGGAGCCGACGCTGGAGAACATCAACCTGAAGGTAAACAAGGGGGAGAAGATCCTGATCGCGGGGCCCTCGGGCTGCGGCAAGTCTACCCTTGCCCACTGCATCAACGGCCTCATCCCGTTTTCCTTTACCGGGACCATGACGGGCAGCATGCGGATCAAGGGCACGGAATCGAAAGAGCTTGGCCTTTTCGGGATCGCGAAGACGGTCGGCACCGTCCTGCAGGATTCCGACGGGCAGTTCATCGGCCTGACCGCGGCGGAGGATATTGCCTTCGCCCTGGAGAATGACTGCGTGCCGGACCCGGAGCTGCACGAGCGGGTGCAGGCCACCGCGGCCCTGGTGGATATGGACGGGCATCTTTCCCACGCGCCGGCCGACCTTTCCGGCGGCCAGAAGCAGCGCATCGCCCTGGCCGGCATCATGGTGAACCAGGTGGATGTCCTTCTCTTTGACGAGCCGCTGGCTAACCTTGATCCCGCGGCGGGCAAGACGGCGATCGACCTGATCGACCAGCTGCAGAAGAAGACCGGGGCTGCCGTGATCATCATCGAGCACCGGCTTGAGGACGTGCTCTACCGCAGCGTGGACCGCATCGTGCTGATGGGGGAGGGAAAGATCCTGGCGGACCTGCCGCCGGCAGAGCTTCTCTGCGCCGGACTGCTGGCCGAAAACGGCATCCGCGATCCCCTGTACCTGACGGCGCTGCGCTACGCCGGCGTCAGGGTGACGCCCGATATGCGCCCGGAGAGCATCCGCACCCTCACCCTGTCCCCGGAGGATAAGGCAAAGGTGCGTGACTGGATGCGGGACAATCCGGAAAAGGCCGCGAAGCAGCCGGGAGAGCCGCTGCTGGAGGCGGAGCACGTCCGCTTTGCCTACGCGAACGGCCACGAGGCGCTGAAGGACGTGTCGGTCACGGTCCGGGAGGGCGAGCTGCTCGCCATCGTCGGGACCAACGGCGCCGGCAAATCCACCTTCTCCAAGGTGGTCTGCGGGTTTGAGACGCTTTCCTCCGGGACCATCCGCTTTAAGGGGACGGCCGACTGGCAGAGCCTTTCCATCAAGGAGAGGGCGGACCGCGTGGGCTACGTGATGCAGAACCCTAACCAGATGATCTCCCAGACCCTCATCTTTGACGAGGTGGCGCTGGGTCTGCGCGCCAGGGGCGTGCCGGAGGAGGAGATCCGCCCGCGGGTGGAGGATACCCTGAAGGTCTGCGGCCTGTGGCCCTTCCGCAGCTGGCCGGTGTCGGCCTTAAGCTACGGGCAGAAAAAGCGGGTGACCATCGCCTCCATCCTGGTCATGCGTCCGCAGGTGATCATCCTGGATGAGCCGACGGCAGGGCAGGACTACCGTCACTATACGGATATCATGGAGTTCCTCAGGGAGCTTGGCCGCAGCGGGATCACCATCGTGATGATCACCCACGACATGCACCTGATGCTCGAGTACGCGGACCGCGCGGTGGTCTTCTCCGGCGGGAAGGTCATCCGCACGGACACGTCGGCCGGCGTGCTGACGGACCCGGATGTGATCCGCCGGGCGAGCCTCAAGGAGACCTCGCTCTACGACCTGGCAAAGCTGTGCGGCATTGAGGACGCGAAGAGCTTTGTCCAGCGGTTTATCGACTATGAGAGGGAGGTGGAGCGGCCGTGAGAAATGTGTTTAATTACATCGACAGGAAATCGCCCATCCACGAGCTGACCGGGGCGGCCAAGCTGGTCTGCCTGCTGCTCTGGAGCTTTGCCGCGATGGCCACCTACGACACCCGCTTTCTGCTGGTGCTGCCGGTGATCAGCCTCGCCCTGTTTTTTGCCTCGGGCATCCGCCTGCGGGACGTTTCCTTTGTCTTAGGGTTTACCGTCGTCTTTATGGTGCTCAACAACGTGCTGGTCTTTGTGTTCGCGCCCCAGCACGGCGTCAGCCTCTACGGGACAAAGCACGTTCTCTTTTCCCTGGGCGGGTATTTTGTGGTGACCGCGGAGCAGCTGTTCTATCACCTGAACCTGGTCCTGAAGTACCTTTCCACCATCCCCATCGTGCTGCTCTTTGTGTGCACGACCAACCCCAGCGAATTCGCCGCCTCCTTAAACCGGATCGGCGTGAAATATACGGTGGCCTACGCCGTCTCCCTCGCTCTGCGCTATATCCCGGACATCCAGAGGGAATACCACGAGATCTCCCAGGCCCAGCAGGCCCGCGGCATTGAGATGAGCAAGAAGCAGACGCTGGTAAAGCGCCTGAAGAGCGCCGCCGCCATCCTCATCCCGCTGATCATGTCCAGCATGGACCGGATAGAGGTGATCTCCAACGCGATGGAGCTGCGCGGGTTCGGAAAGAATAAGAAGCGCACCTGGTACATGGGCCGGCCCTTCAAGGCGGCGGATATCGCCGCGATGGCCTTCGGCGCCGCCCTTGCCGTGACCGCCCTTGTGCTGAACCGGGTAAACGGCGGCAGGTTCTGGAATCCCTTCCTGGCAGGGTAATGGCCGGGGAAAGGCAGGGACGCAGATGAACACTCAGGAATTTGAACAGAAGGTCAGGGAAAAGTACGCGGCCCTCACCCGGGCGCTGATCGAACGAGGGCTGACCATTACGACGATGGAGAGCGCGACCGGCGGGCAGATCGCCTCCCTGATCACCGACACGGAGGGCGCCTCGGCCATCCTGAAGGGCGCCTTCGTCACCTACAGCAACGAGGCGAAGATCAGGCTGGGCGTATCGGAGGAGATCATCCGCACCTGCGGCGTCTACTCCAGAGAGACCGCCGCGGCCATGGCAAAGGCCTGCCGCGAAGCCTGGCAGGCGGACATCGGGATAGGCGTGACCGGCATGACGGGAAACCCCGACCCCGCAAACCCGGACGTTTTTCTGCCCGGGCAGGTATTCTTTGCCGTAAGCCTGGCCGGGGGAGAGCACTGCTTTCATCTGCGGACAGGCAGCCAGCCGACAAGGCTTGCCTATAAGATGACCGCGGCGGACAGCATCTGCGACGCGGTGACGGCGCTGCTCGGGATAACCGGGTAAGGGCCGCGGAAAGTATTATTAATTTTAGCAGAATCCGTTACCAGACGGGCAAAGTATGCTATAATAACTCTGTATGTCGGAAAGAATCATCACGGAGGAATGATTATGCTGAATATTACGAAACAGGCTGATGGCGGAAAGTTATACATCGCCCTTGAGGGCAGGCTGGATACCATGACGGCGCCGGAACTGGAGAAGGTGCTGGAGGAGAATCTGGACGGAGTGACGGAACTTGTCCTGGACTTTGAAAAGCTGGATTATATCTCTTCCGCCGGACTCAGGGTGCTGCTGGCTGCCCACAAGAGAATGCTCAAGCAGGGCGAGATGAAGGTCATCCATGTAGGGGAGATGATCATGGAGATCTTTGAGGTGACCGGTTTTTCGGACATCCTGACCATCGGAGAGTAAAGAAATGAAGAGTGATGTGATCGAAGTCTCCACCAGACAGGACAACACGGACCTGGTGCTGGAGACGGCTGACCGGGTGGCCGGCTACTACAGCCTGCCGGAAAAGAGCGCCATGTACCTTCGCCTGCTGACGGAGGAGATGATGGGCATGGTGCGCGCCATCGCCGGCGAGGTGACCGGTGAGTTCTGGATCGAGTCGGAAGACGGGAAAGAGTTTGCCCTTCACCTGAAGGTCTGGAAAAAGATGGACCAGAAGGCGCGCGAGCAGCTGATCGCCGCCTCCACCACAGGCACGAACGAAGCCCACAGGGGCTTTATGGGCAAGATCCGCGCCTTCTTTGAGCCGCTGGACGATATGCCCCTTCTGCTGGAGATGGGCTCCGGTGAAGTGCGCACGGACCTGACCTGGTCCATGAAGGCCTATCAGGAGCAGCTCGAGGAGGACGTCAGACAGAACAAGAGCGGCGCGAAGGAGGCCTGGGACGAGCTGGAGCGCTCCGTCGTGGCGCATGTGGCCGACGAAGTGAAGGTCAGGATAGACGGATACGACGTCGAGATGACGGCCTACAAGAAGGTCCTGTGACAGGGGCTTCCGGGCAACTGATCACCGGCTGTATAAGGTAATAAATATTCAGATCTGCATGATCCCGGAGGGATGAGGCACGAAAGTGCCTCATCCCTCTTTTTTTGGACATTTGCTGGACAACAGATAGTATGATAAAATATCCTGTAGTTACTGAAGACGCAAAGAAAGAGTGAAATCTGCCATGAAACGTGAGCGGAAAACGGGCCTGATCGCCCAGACCTATATGCTGATCATTGCGGGAATCATCCTGTCGGGCGCACTGATCTATTACACGCAGTACAGGATAGCCGTGCGCTCGGTGTGGGAAGACACCCGGGACAACGTCAGCCAGACCGTCGCCGACGTCGTCGATTCGCTCGAAGAATACCCGGCGTACACCTGGATGTTCACCTACTGGGCCGAGCACGCGGATGAGATGGATGTTGAATATGAAGCGGAATTTGACGGCGATTCCCTGACGGAGCGCAAGAGCAGGGATCTGCTCTCCCGCTATCCGGATTATGAACTGAAGTACCTGGACGAGGGCCAGATCGGCGCGATGACCCCGGAGGACAGGAAGCTCTACGCCGAGATCATGTACGCCTGGCTGCTCCGCCGGATCGACGGGATAAAGCGGACCTTCGGCTGCAGCTATCTGTATATTGTGATCACGGATACGGATGACGGGGAAAACCCCTATGAGCGCTATCTGTTCCTGATCAGCGGCGCCGATAAGGACCAGGTGAGAGGCACGGAGTATGACCAGGCCTATGTGCTGGGCGTGGATACCGAGGTGCGGGCCGAGGAGACGAAGACAGCCATGCGGGACGCCGTGATCGGCAAGCTGGAGGCCGAAGACGACGAGCTGGTGATCACCGGGGAGAAGATCGACAGGAACTCGACCAAGTATCTGGATTACTACGCTGCGCTCGAGGTAAAGGGCGATAAGGCCGTTCTGGCAGGCGTCACCTTCTATCTGGGCGATATGCTGGATGAGGTGCGTCTGGAGACCCTCATGCACACCCTGCTCGCGATGGCCTACCTGTCCGCCCTGCTCGGCATCCTCATGCTGTTTATTTTTGCCTTCATGCTCCGTCCGCTCAAACGGGTGCTGGAGGAGATCCGGACCTACACCGGGACAAAGGACAGCGCGAAGGCAGAGGAACACCTGACAAAATACCTTTCACAGCCCTTCGCCTATGCGGTGCGGCACAATGAGATCGGCCAGCTGGCGGAAGATTTCATCGATATGACCAAGGAGATCGACACCTACACCGGGGAGATTCAGCGGGAAACGGCCGCGCGGGAGAGGATGGAGTACGAGCTGGAGACCGCTGCGAAGATCCAGGCCAGCATGCTGCCGGATCCCTGCCCGGAGTTTCCGGACCACCCGGAAATTGTCCTCAGCGCGAGGATGCTCCCGGCGAAGCAGGTGGGCGGAGATTTCTACGACTATTTCTTCCTGGAGGACGGCCATCTGGTGCTGGTGATCGCGGATGTCTCGGACAAGGGCGTACCGGCGGCGCTGTTCATGGCGAGGGCGAAGGCCCTCATCCGCAGCGCGGCCGCGGCGGGGAAACAGCCCGGGGAGATCCTGTCCCAGGTGAATGAACAGCTGTGCGAAAACAACGAAAAGGGCTACTTTGTGACCGTCTGGATCGCGATCATCGACCCGGCGACGGGCGAAGGGACAGCGGCCAACGCGGGGCATGAGCATCCGGTCCTGTGCCGGGCCGGCGGAAGGTACGAGCTGGTCCTCTACAAGCACGACCTGGCGGTCGGGCTCATGGAGGGCATGCCCTACCGGCAGCATACCTTTAAACTGGGCCCGGGAGACAGATTATTCGTCTATACCGACGGCGTGCCGGAGGCGGTCGATCACGACAAAAACCAGTTCGGCGCGGAACGGATGCTGGAGACCCTCAACGCCGACCCGGGCGCGGAGCCGAAGGAAGTCCTGGAGCTTATGGAGACCGCCATCGAGACCTTCGCGGCCGGCGAGGAGCGGTTTGACGACACGACCATGATCAGCCTGTGGTACAGAGGCTCGCAGAGCGGGAAGGAGCAGCGGCAGTCATAAGATGAAGGTGATCAGTGTAGATGACGATCCGCGGGCAGTGGAGCGGACGCTGGGCGTGCTGGGCGGACTGCCCGGCGTAGACGAGGCGAAGGGGTTCGAAGACCCGGAGAAGGCCCTGGACTGGCTGGACGGCCATCCGGTGGACATCGCCGTGCTGGACATCAACATGCCCGGGTTGGACGGCATCTCCCTGGCGGCAGAGATCAGGAAAAAGCAGCCGGCAGCGGCCATCCTGTTCCTGACCAGCTACAAAAAGTACGCCTACGACGCCTATTCCGTACACCCGGACGGCTATCTGCTCAAACCCGTCACCCGGGAGAAGCTGGCCGCGGAGATCCGGTATATCTCCGGCACGGCGCCGGAGGAAGGACCCGGGCAGATCCGGATAAGGACATTCGGGAATTTCGATGTATTTGTGGATGATCGTCCGGTCAGCTTTAAGCTTGCCAAAGCCAAGGAGATCCTCGCCTACCTCGTGGACAGGCAGGGCGCGGGCGTCACCCGGGCGGATATATTCGCGGCCATCTGGGAGGACGTCCCCTACGACCGCAGAATGCAGAAGCAGCTGGACGTCTACATCCGGTCACTGCGCGCGACGCTGAAAGAGAACGGTATCTCCCGGATCATGGAGATGGAGAAAGGGAGCCTGCGCGTCATTCCGGAGACCTTCACCTGCGACGCCTACCTGTTCTACTCCGGCGACAGCGACACGATCAACGCCTACCGGGGCGAGTACATGAGCGCCTACAGCTGGGCCAGCATGACGGAGAGCATCCTGGCCTGGAGGACGCACGAATAGAGCGATGATGCGGATCCGCCATAAGGGTCCTGTGCGATAACAAAAAGAGGGGGCGCCCCCTCTTTTTTCGATCCCCGCAACCCGCCCCGGACGACGAATATGGATTGATAAAAATAAGCCAAAATGGTATATTATGTACAGACAAAGCACAGCATTTCAGAACATTATAGATAATTTTTACCAAGGAGGAAAAAGATGAAGAAGACACTTGTCGCTGCTCTGATGACTGCATCTGTTGTCCTGACCATGCATACGGCCGGCATCACCGTAATGGCCGAGGAACAGGGCGGTTTTTCCTTATCCGATCTTGTCAGCGCTTTCATGCAGAATGAGGATGTGCAGAACGCCCTCAGCGAAGACGGCGAGCTTCTGGGTGAAGGCGGCCTGATCTCTTCCCTGTTCGGTGAGAACGGTGCCCTCTCCGAGTATGTGCCGGAAGGCGTGGACGTAGAGCAGCTGGCCAAAGACGCGGCCGGACAGCTGACGGATGAAAACAGTGAGCTGTACCAGAACATGGATGAACTCTCCGGCCTTGTGACCAACGAAGACGGTTCTGTTGATCTGGAAAAGGTTGCCGGGCTGGCCGAAATGCTGCTGGGCACTTTCGGTGATGAAACAGACGGGGAAACGGTCGGTCTCGAGGGAGAGACTGAAGACGGCGATGAAGGCTTTGGCTTTATCACACTGAGCGAGGAAGCAGAGGCCGCAGCCAAGGAATATATCATCGGGTTCAACGAAGGCCTTGAGGAGTCTGAGTACCAGGTCGTCAACCTGTGCAACGTGATGACCACGATTGATGAGAACGGAGATTATATCCATCTCGGCTTCGATACGCAGATGAACTACAATGCTGACGGGACGGACCTTGTGATGACGGGCGCCGTGGCGCAGCCCATTCTCCTCAGAATCGCGCAGGCTGAGGACGGCACCTGCACCGTGACGGACGCGAAAGCGGCCGAGGACGGCGAAGGCTATGCGGACAGCGTGAAGGCCCTCTGCCAGGAAGCCGGAACCACGACCGAGGAGTTCGATTCGACCATGGAATACAATGAAATGGCCGTGCTGGGCACCCTGATCGAATTCATGAACGATCATCCGGAATTTGAGCGGATCGAAAAAGACGGCGAGATGCTGACGGCGGAAGACCTGGACGCGCAGCTGGATGCCGCCGTAGAGGTCGTCATGGGCGGTTTCTTTGACAGCCTGATGGAGGAGCTGCCCGAGGAAATGCTGACAGAGGCAGAGACCGAAATCGTGCCTGCTGAGTAAGCGGGAAGAGTCTGCCGCAGGAAGAAATGACAGCACGCGCTTTCCGGCCGCTGCCGGAAGGAGCGTGCTGTCCGTGTCTCTGTTTTTCCATCGAGCAGAAGGCGGGCGAAGCGAGCTATTCGCCGGACTATGAAAAGACAGAGGACAACATTACCTGGTACTGGCTGCATCTGTTGACCTTCGCCGCCGCGTTCTCGCTGCTGGCGGTGATCACTCTGGAGTTTATCGATAAGGACAGGCGCTGAGCGCGAAGCGAAGGCGCGGAAAGGATGACGAGCATGAAGCGTGTAAAGAAGTGGATGAGCGCGGCGATGGCCCTTACCCTTTTGCTGCAGCCCGCGGCGCTGTACGCCCAGGAGACGGAGACGGAATTTATGCCGGTGGAAGCCGGTCAGCTGACGGCGGAGGATCTGGAGGCCCTCGGGGCGGAGGCATACGTGCATGACGGCCGCGTGACCTTTGTGGACGGGGCCTGCACCGACCGGCCCGTGCAGAGCATGGAGGACGCGGCGCAGGTCGTGGAGGCCATGACCGGCCTGCTGGGCGGGGATGAGAGGACCCAGTTTGAGCCGTGGCGCGAGTTCGAGGACACGGCCGCCAACCATTACTACGTGTTCCAGCAGATGTACGCGGACACCACCGTATCCGGCGGCGCGGTCAAGGTCATCACAGACCCTGACGGCACGATGATCGGCCTCTCCGGCAGCGTGGAGGGAGAACTTCCCGAGGTGCAGGAGTCCGAAGGCATCACCGCGGAAAAGGCGGAGGAGCTGGTGCTTGCGCACCTGGAGCAGGAGGGATATCCGCAGACGGAGATCCTCGCGGAGCGCACTGAACAGATCATTCTGCCCGTCAACCTGGAGCTTGACCCCGACTCCGAGGAGGAGAAGGAAGAGAGCCGCTTTGTCTGGGCTGTCTATACGGCCAATCCGGGCGCGGACCCGGGCAGAGGCTCTGAACTGCCTTATCTGGCGCACTATGTGACCATGGACGGGACTTATCTGTACAGCCTGCCCACGATCGTGCCCGGCGACGAGGCGGCAGCCTCCGGCTATGACGCCGCCTACCTGTTTGAGTTTATGGAGCCGGCGGAGTACACCGGCACGGTCACCCTCTCCGACGGGACCGAGAAAGAGATCACCGTGACGCTGATGCAGGATGTGCGCACGGGCATGTACTACATGGGCAACGTTGAGCGCAGGATCGCGGTGGCGGACTGCCACCCCTTCATCTACGACGGAGGCCGGGTGGTCCTGGAAGCCAGCCCGGACAATACGGGCTGGGACGACACCTGCCTGCTGTCCCTGTACAACTACTGCCTCGCCTGGGATTACTATCAGGAGATCGGCTGGAACGGCGGCGACGGCGTGGGCACGCCGATCCTCGTCCTGAAGGATTTCTGCACCCGGGATCATACGCCCGTGAACAACGCGGCCTATGCCGGGAAATATTACGGCTGGCAGATCTTCCTGTCCAGCTCGGCGAATGATTTCTCCCAGTGCCTGGACGTGCTGGGGCACGAGTTTACCCACTGCGTGACCGGCTCGGTGATGACCTACAACGCCTACATGAATGACTACGGCGCTATCAACGAGGCGATGAGCGACATCCAGGGCAACCTTTGCGAGATGTACTTCGGCGCGACGGAGGATACGACGTGGGAGATCGGCGAAAACAGCGCCGAGCACATCCGCAGCATGAGCGAGCCCCACAAATATTCGCAGCCGGAATACGTCTGGGATCTCTACTACGTGCCCAAGGTAAAGACGCCGACTGACCTGAATGACCGGGGCGGCGTGCATGGCAATTCGTCCCTGCTCAACAATGTGGCCTACCGCCTCTGCGCGGACGGCGGCATGACCATCGAGGAGGCGCGCGCTTACTGGTTCGCTGTGGACTGCACCATGGTTCCCGGCACGGACTACGCGCAGCTGAGCGATATGCTGCCCTGGGTGCTGGAAAACCAGGGACTGGAGAAATACGCCGGCGCTCTGGAGTCGGCCATGGACGCCACCCGCATCCGGACCGACGCCGTCCCGGATTTCTTCGACCAGGACCGGGCGATGGTGACGCTGACGCTGCCGGATACGGAGATGTTCTCCGACGGAAACTGGGCGCTGGGGCTGGTGACGGTCGATACGGACGCCATCATGCAGCGCGCCGGCGATATCTTCAGCCGCACCGGGGAGTACGCCTCCGCGCTGGATGAACTGGTAGAGATGATGGGAATCGATCCCGCGGTACTGCCGACGGCCGGGGAGCTGGAGGAAGATCCCGAGCACGCCTGGGACAGACTGGCGGAAGCGCTGGAAAACATGACCGCCGAAACAGACGCGGAGGGCGGTGCGGCTGCGGACGCGCAGGACGGCGCGGACAAGGCAGGCATGCTGACCGAGTGGTTCGGCAAATACTTCGGAGAGATGTTCTACGCGGCGACCGGCGCGGCCGGGCAGGACGGACGCACAGTGCGCATGGTCTGCCGGCCGGGCACCACGGTGCCGGTACTCTTCCGGATGAAGTTCGATCCCGATATGAACCTGGAGAGCGGCGGCCTTGCCGTCTATACCCTCGGCACGTGGTTTGATCTCGGCACTTTCCTTGCCCCGATGGAGATGAGTGTGCCGGAGGAGGTCGAAGCGGAAGCGGAGACGGAAGAACTGGATCTTTCCTGGCTGGGTGACTTCCTCGGCCTTGGCGGCGAAGACAGCGGCGAAGGCGAAGAGGCAGGCCTGGGCGTGGGAGGACTGGTTGCCGGCCTGCTGGGCGGCGCCGCTTCCCTGCTCTTTAAGATGGACTGGTTCAAGGACCTGATCTTCTTTAAGATCGCGCCCGGACAGATCACGGAGATCCCTTCCGCTGGGCTGGAGGACGTGCAGGCCGTCAACGTGGATGACTATCCGGGACTGGCCGAGATGTTTACGATGGCGGAGACAGAGCCGGAAACAGAAGCGCAGAGCTCGCCGGAGACTGCTCCGGAGACCGAAACGGAAGCAGCGGCAGGCTTTGCCTACGAGCATGACCCGCGGGAGAACCCGGAGGCCATGGAGGATATCCTGGAGAATCCTGAGGCTGTCTACGGCTTTTCCCCGGACCCGGCGTCCGAACGCCTGGGAAGCTTCGCGGAGTATGACTGGACCGATCCGGAATTTGTTGCCGAGGCCAGGGCAGAGCGCCTGGCCTACCACGAATCGGTCGACTCCATGACGGACATTCTCTACGAGATGCGTGAGCAGGGCGCCTCCATCGAAGAGATGGCAAGGGCGGTGTCCGAGGAGCGCAACCGCATCCGCCTTGCGTCCTATGAGAATGACCCGGAGGGCCTTGCCGCCGTAAAGGAGAGCAACCTGAAATCCTACGGCCATGAGGAGGGCCCGACCCCGGACGAGTTGTTTGAAAAATACGGGTCCTGGACCACGGTCCTGCAGAAGGCATTCGGCACCAACATGGGCATGGACGCCTGCTGCGGCCTGTATGATGAGTTTTACTGGCTCTACATTGAGCTCGGGTATGTGGAATAATGGAAAAACAGGAAAGAAAGAGGCGGGTCGTCACCGGCATCCTGATCGCGGCCGGGATCTGCATGTGCATCCTCGGGTTCCTGGGGGGTGAAGCGCAGATCGTGCTGACGAAAGCCGCAAATATCTGTATGGAGTGTATCGGCCTTGGGTAAGAAACTTCGGAAAATCGTGCAGGCGGGCTTTGGGATTCTGACCAACGCCTATGTGAAGGGCTTTCTGCCGGGCGCGGCCATGATCTACCAGGGCCCGCTCAAGCGCTTCTGCGTGCCGGGCATGAACTGCTATTCCTGCCCGGGCGCCCTGGGGGCCTGCCCCATCGGCGCGCTGCAGGCGGTGTTTAACGAGCGGAAGCGGCGCTTCCCCTTCTATGTGCTGGGGTACCTGATCGCCGTGGGCGCGCTGGTCGGCCGTTTTATCTGCGGCTGGCTGTGCCTCTTCGGCATGTTCCAGGAGCTGCTGTACAAGATCCCGGTGCCGAAGCTTTCCGTGCCGGAAAAGATCGACAGGCCGCTGCGAAAGCTGAAATATGTGGTGCTGGCCGTCCTGGTCGTGGGGCTCCCGCTGTTTTACCGGAGCCGCTACGGGGCGGGGGAACCCTTCTTCTGCAAGTATGTCTGCCCGGTCGGCACCCTGGAGGGCGGCGTGCCCCTGGTGCTGATGAATGACATTCTGCGGCCGGCCCTGGGCTGGCTGTTTAAGTGGAAGATGCTGCTGCTGGCGGGCTGCGTGGTGCTGTCCATGGTCATCTACCGGCCCTTCTGCAAGTACATCTGCCCGCTGGGCGCCTTCTATTCGCTCTTCGCGAAGGTCAGCGCCGTGAGGCTTAAAGTGGATACCGCGGCCTGCACCGGCTGCGGGGCCTGCAGCAGGAAGTGCGGCATGCAGGTGGATCCCCATGTCATGCCGGACAGCGCGGAGTGCATCAGGTGCGGCGAGTGCGTGAGCGCCTGCCCAACAGGCGCCCTGCAGTTTACGGTAATTGGCCGGAATGCGGCCCCGGGAAAGAGCCCGGCAGCGGGGAAAAACGTGGGGAGAGGTATGGAGAAAAAGGGAGGAAACGCATGAAGAATATGACCTGCAAGAGAAATGAAATGTTTGCGGCCGTGCTGGCAGCGGGCCTGCTTTGCTGCGCTGTCCCGGCGATGGCGCAGGAGGACGCGGAGACGGCCGGCACGGAGACCGGGGAGCCGGCGGTCGTCTTTGCAACCACGGATCTTGACGGAAACCCGGTAACCGCGGAGGAGATCTTCTCAGAAAACAAGGTGACCATGGTCAACCTCTGGGGAACCTTCTGCGGTCCCTGCATCAATGAGATGCCGGATCTTGAGGAGCTCTCCGGCCGGCTGGCGGATAAGGACTGCGGCATCATCGGCGTGGTCATCGACATC
>CAMOKZ010000024.1 GCA_946618155.1 uncultured Lachnospiraceae bacterium
TCTTCCACCTTCACCAGATGGCGAACGCGTTCGATCATACCTCTCACCGCGCCGTTGTCCGGCATTTCCACCGTCTTGTTCAGCTTGCGAAGCCCGAGCGCCTCGACAGTCGCGCGCTGCTTGGGGATCGCGCCGATCGGGGATTTCACCAGGGTGATCTTTAATTTCTCAGCCATTTTCTAACCTCCTTAACCGCGGATCTCTTCCACAGATTTGCCGCGGAGTCTGGCAACTTCCTCCGGGCTCTTCAGCTGCTTCAGAGCGCTCATGGTGGCCAGAACCACGTTCTGCTTGTTGTTGGATCCGAGGGACTTGGTACGGATGTTCTTGATGCCCGCAAGCTCAAGGACGGTACGGACCGGGCCGCCGGCGATGATACCGGTACCTTCCGGAGCCCTCTTGAGCAGGACCTGCGCGCCGCCGAACTTGCCGATGAAGTCGTGCGGAACACTGGCGTAATCATCCATCGCCACGTTGATGAGCTTCTTCATGGCATCTTCTTTGCCCTTGCGGATCGCTTCCGGGATCTCAGCCGCTTTGCCGAGGCCCGCGCCCACATGACCATTGCCGTCGCCGACCACGACCAGCGCGGAGAAGCGCATGTTGCGGCCGCCCTTGACGACCTTGACGACACGCTTGATGGCAACGACCTTGTCATTTAATTCGAACTGATTCGGATCAATGATTTCACGTTTCATGTGCCTTTACCCTTCCTTTCTTAGAACTGCAGGCCAGCTTCTCTGGCTGCGTCTGCCAATGCTTTGATCTTACCCTGGTAGATAAAACCTCCGCGGTCAAAGACAACTGTGGTGATACCCTTTTCCAGTGCCCTTTTGGCGATAACAGTTCCAAGATAGGCAGCCGCCGCGACATCATTCGTCTTTTCCAGCTGTTCCTTCACTTCCTTCTGCACGGTGCAGGCGGAGCAAAGGGTGGTGCCGGCAACGTCATCGATGATCTGCGCATACATATGCATGTTGCTGCGGAACACGGCAAGACGCGGTCTTTCGGCAGTGCCGCTGAAGCGGTTGCGAATTTTTCTATGTTTATTTTCACGAACTTTTGTTCTCGATTCCTTGCTGACCATCTTCACACTCTCCTTATTTATTTCTTACCGGTCTTACCGACTTTGCGTCTGATCACTTCGTAATCATACTTGATGCCTTTGCCCTTATAGGGTTCCGGTTTTCTCTTTTCTCTGATCTCGGCGGCGTACTGACCGACCTTCTGTTTGTCGATACCGGAAACGATGATCTTGTTTCCGTCGACGGCGGTGCTGATGCCTTCCGGATCTTCCATCTCAACCGGGTGAGAGTATCCGAGCGTGAGTGTAAGCTTCTTGCCGGCCTTTGCAGCCCTGTAGCCTACGCCGTTCACCTCAAGCGTCTTGGTGTAGCCCTCGCTGACGCCGACCACCATGTTGTGGATGAGCGTTCTGGTCAGGCCGTGAAGAGATTTCATCTTCTTCAGATCGTTGGGTCTGGTGACAACGACCTGACCATCCTCGATCTTGATCTCCATCTCAACAGGAAGGTCCATGCTGAGCTGTCCTTTCGGTCCTTTGACCGTGACCTTATTGCCTTCGGCGATCTCTACAGTAACTCCTGCAGGAATAACAACCGGCATTCTACCGATTCGTGACATGCCTATATCCTCCTCACTTAGATTTTCGGAGAGGAGCTTCTCCCCTCTGTTTTCAGTACATGGCCGGGAAATGCCCGGCCGGCCAGCCTCTTTCTTACCAGACGAACGCCAGAACTTCGCCGCCGACGCCGAGCTTTCTCGCCTGCTTGTCGGTGATCACGCCCTGGTTCGTGGAAACGATGGCAATGCCCAGACCGCCGAGGACACGCGGCATATCTTCCTTGCCGGCGTAGACACGCAGGCCGGGTTTGGAGATGCGCTTAAGTCCGGAAATGATCTTCTCGTTCTTGTCTCTGCCATACTTCAAGGTGATGCGGATCGTCTTGAACGCGCCGTCATCGACCAGATCATACTTTGCGATGTAGCCCTCGTCGAGCAGAATGTTCGCGATGGCGATCTTCATTTTGGAAGCCGGTACGTCGACCGTATCGTGCTTTGCGGTGTTAGCGTTGCGGATTCTGGTGAGCATATCCGCAATAGGATCATTCGTCGTCATGTTAGTTTCCTCCTTCAGACTTGACATGTACTTTTATATGCTGGGCGCCGGAGCGCCCGTGCGGCGCTTTCGCTGCCGCGGATTACCAGCTTGCTTTCCTTACGCCCGGGATCTCGCCCTTGTAGGCCAGCTCACGGAAGCAGACACGGCAGATGCCGTATTTTCTCAGCACGGAATGCGGACGGCCGCAGATACGGCACCGTGTGTAGGCACGGGTCGAGAACTTCGGCGCACGCTGCTGCTTGATCTTCATTGACGTCTTAGCCATGAAAGTATCCTCCTCTTATTTCTGGAAAGGCATGTTGAACAGCGTCAGCAGATAACGTGCCTCTTCATCAGTCTTCGCGGTCGTAACGAAAATGACGTCCATGCCGCGGACCTTGTCCACCTTGTCATACTCGATCTCCGGGAAGATCAGCTGCTCTTTGATGCCCAGCGCGTAATTGCCTCTGCCGTCGAAAGCGTTCGGGTTTACGCCGCGGAAGTCACGGACACGCGGGAGAGCCAGGTTGATCAGACGATCAACGAACTCGTACATCTTCTCACCGCGCAGGGTGGTCTTGCAGCCGATCGCCATGCCTTCACGGATCTTGAAGTTGGCGACGGAGTTCTTTGCCTTCGTCAGGACAGCCTTCTGACCGGTGATGGTCTCCATATCCTTGACGGCGGACTCGAGGGCCTTTGCATTCTCTCTGGCTTCACCGACGCCCATGTTCACGACGACCTTGTCGAGCTTCGGTACTTCCATGATATTCTTGTATCCGAACTTCTTGATCATTGCGTCAACGATCTCGTTCTGATAAATCTCTTTTAATCTACTCACTTTCGTGCACCCTCCTCTCTGATCAGTCGATGACTTCGCCGGTGCTCTTTGCAACTCGGACTTTCTTGTCCCCATCCATGCGGAAGCCGACTCTGGTAGGCGTGCCCTTGTGCAGATACATTACGTTCGAAATATCGATGTAGGATTCCTTGGTGACGATGCCGCCCTGCTGGTTGGCCGCATTGGGCTTCGTGTGCTTGGAGACAATGCCCACGCCTTCGACCAGGACCTTGCCGCCTTTGACTGCCAGGACCTTACCTTCTTTATCCTTATCCTTACCGGCGATAACCTTGACGGTATCGCCTGTCTTGATCTTCATCATGTCTGTGCTCCTCCTATAATACTTCCGGAGCCAGAGAGACGATCTTCATGAACTTCTTGTCACGAAGCTCTCTCGCCACCGGCCCAAAAATACGGGTTCCTCTCGGATTGAGATCATCCTTGATGATAACGGCGGCGTTCTCATCAAATCTGATGTAGGAACCGTCCTTACGGCGGATGCTCTTCACTGTACGAACCACAACGGCCTTTACGACATCGCCCTTCTTCACAACACCGCCTGGCGTTGCATCTTTAACAGAAGCAACGATGATATCGCCAATACCTGCATATCTTCTGGTGGAACCGCCCATGACGCGGATGCAAAGGAGTTCCTTCGCGCCGGTATTGTCGGCCACCTTCAGTCTGGTTTCCTGCTGTACCATACTGGTCTACCTCCTTAACATTATTTCGCCTTCTCGACGATCTCCACAAGTCTCCATCTCTTGTCCTTGGACAGCGGTCTCGTCTCCATGACCTTAACGGTATCGCCGATGCTGCACTCATTGTTCTCGTCGTGCGCCTTCAGCTTGTAGGTCCTTTTCACGATCTTCTTGTAAAGGGGATGCTTGACATGATCCTCCACCGCTACCACGATGGTCTTATCCATTTTATCACTGACGACCTTACCGGTACGCGTCTTTCTTAAGTTTCTCTCCACGGAACTTTCTCCTTTCATTCACTGTCGGCCGTGACTGATCACTTACCGGCCTTCTCCGTGATAACAGTCTGGATTCTGGCGATGTTTCTGCGCACTTCCCTGATCCGGCTCGTGTTGTCCAGCTGGTTGGTCGCATTCTGGAATCGCAGATTGAAAAGTTCCTTCTTCGCAGCCGTAAGCTCTTCTGCAAGCTCGGCAGCCGTCTTCGCTTTCAGATCTTCAACATACTTATTCGTTTTCACTGTTATCACCGCCTTCTAAGTCTGCGCGAGAAACGACCTTGCATTTGCAGGGCAGTTTGTGGCTCGCAAGACGCAATGCTTCGTGGGCAACTTCCGCCGGAACGCCGGCCAGCTCGAACATAACGCGTCCGGGCTTCACGACCGCTACCCAGTACTCCACCGTACCTTTACCGGAACCCATACGGGTCTCAGCCGGCTTTGCGGTAACGGGCTTATCCGGGAAGATCTTGATCCAGACCTTACCGCCACGCTTGATGTAACGGGTCATGGCGACACGGGCCGCCTCGATCTGGTTGGACTTGATCCAGCAGGGTTCCGTAGCGACAAGACCAAAATCGCCGTAGGTGACCTTCGTGCCGCGGCCGGGCTTGCCCGCCATGCTGCCGCGGAACTGTTTACGACGCTTAACTCTCTTCGGCATTAACATTATTTATCGCTCCCTTCTTTTTTAGACGGAAGTACTTCGCCTTTGTAGATCCAAACCTTGACTCCGAGCTTTCCGTATGTGGTGTCCGCCTCTGCGAAGCCGTAATCGATGTCGGCTCTGAGGGTCTGAAGCGGGATGGTACCTTCGCTGTAGAACTCCTTGCGGGCGATATCAGCGCCGCCAAGACGTCCTGCAACTGCGGTCTTGATGCCCTTGGCACCGGCCTTCATGGTTCTGCCCATGGTGGACTTCATGGCACGGCGGAAGGAGATACGGCTCTCGAGCTGCTGCGCGATGTTCTCAGCAACCAGCTGCGCGTCTCTGTCGGGTCTCTTGACCTCTCTGACGTCAAGGAGGACCTTCTTGTCGGTCAGCTTGCCGAGCTCGGCGATGACCTTGTCGATCTCCGCGTGGTTCTTGCCGATCACGACGCCGGGCTTGGCGGTGTGAAGGGTGATCCTGACGCGGTCGGAAGCGCGGTCGATCTCGATCCTGGAGACGCCGGCATTGTACAGCCTCTTCTTCAGGAACTTTCTGATCTTGTGGTCCTCGATAAGATAGTCGGCGAACTCACCGTCCGCATACCATCTGGACTCCCAATCTTTGATAACGCCGACCCGCAGGCCGTGCGGATTAACTTTCTGTCCCATGATTGCCCTCCTTATTTCTCATTCAGCACGATGGTGATATGGCTCATTCTCTTTTCGATCCTGTAAGCCCTGCCCTGTGCCCTCGGTCTGATCCGCTTCATCGTCGGTCCCTTGTTCGCGTAGCACTCCTCAACGACCAGGTTCTCCCTGTGCAGACCGTTGTTGTTCTCCGCGTTCGCGATGGCTGATTTCAGCAGCTTAGCGATGAGCTCGGATGCATATCTGGGATTGTAAGTAACGATAGCAAGCGCCGTATCGACGTCCTTTCCTCTGATTGCGTCAAGGACGAAGCACGCCTTCTGTACGGAAACGCGCGCGTAGGAAAGTTTTGCCGACGGTCTGGTGTCTTTCTGCGCGTTTCTTTCGCGCTTGATCTGCGATCTATGCCCCTTGGCCATAGATGTTGCCTCCTTTCATTCTCGGAACCCTCTCAGGTTCCGCAACGCCCTCCCCGGGCGGACTGGATATACGGACCGCGGCCCGCAGCCGCGGGTCCGTCAAAAATCTGATGATGTTGTCTGCGGAAACGCTTATCTTACGCCGCTCTTCTTGTCGTCCTTGCCATGGCCTCTGTAGGTCCTGGTCACGACGAACTCGCCGAGCTTGTGGCCGACCATATCTTCGGTGATATAGACCGGAACATGTCTTCTGCCGTCATGGATGGCGATCGTGTGGCCGACCATGGACGGGAAGATCGTGGAACGGCGGGACCAGGTCTTGATGACCTGCTTGTCGCCGGAAGCGTTCATCGCTTCAACCTTCTTCAGTAAGCTTGCATCCGCAAACGGTCCTTTTTTCAATGAACGAGCCATTGTATGTCCTCCTTAATTCTCCCAAATGATCCTTAGTTGATCGCCCTGCCGTCTCTTCTTCTCACAATCAGCTTGTTGGACGCTTTCTTCTTCTTGCGCGTCTTCAGACCGAGTGCAGGCTTGCCCCACGGAGTGCTCGGGCCCGGACGACCGATACCGGCCTTGCCCTCGCCGCCGCCATGCGGATGATCATTCGGGTTCATGACAGAACCGCGGACCGTAGGTCTGATACCCATGTGACGTTTTCTACCGGCTTTACCATAGTTGATCAGGTTGTGCTCGCCGTTGCCCACGACGCCGATGGTGGCGCGGCATACGAGCGGGACCATTCTCATCTCACCGGACGGGAGACGAAGGGTCGCGTACTTGCCTTCCTTAGCCATCAGCTGTGCGGAGTTGCCGGCGGAACGGACCAGCTGGCCGCCGTGCTTCGGATACAGCTCAATGTTGTGGACCAGAGTACCAACCGGGATCTTCTCCAGCGGGAGGCAGTTGCCCACGCGGACCTCAGCGTCCGGGCCGTTCATGACCTTAATGCCGTCGGTCAGGCCGTCCGGGCAGAGGATGTAGGACTTCTCGCCGTCTGCGTAGCAGATCAGGGCGATGTTGGCGCTGCGGTTCGGGTCGTACTCGACGCCGATGACCGTTGCCGGGATGCCGTCCTTATATCTCTTGAAATCCACCAGTCTGTATTTTCTTCTGCTGCCGCCGCCCTGATGACGGACCGTGATCTTGCCCTGGTTGTTGCGGCCGGCGTTCTTCTTAAGGGAAACAAGAAGAGATTTTTCCGGGGTCTTCTTCGTGATGGTCGCGAAGTCATAACCGGTCATCTGTCTTCTTGAAGGTGTATACGGTTTGTAAGTCTTAATACCCATGGTATGTTTTGCTCCTTTCTCTCCTGCCCCGCGGGCAGGCTGCCAATATCGTGTCCCGCCTTAAGCCCGGCCAGGCCGGTCAGGTGCGGGTTTTTCTGGCAGTAGCGGCATCATGCCGCCGCGGCATCCGATCACAGACCCTGGAAGATCTCGATCTCTCTGCTCTCTGCCGTCAGGGTGACGATCGCCTTTTTGGTCTTGGCGGTCCTGCCGACGGACATGCCGCGTCTCTTCTTCTTGCCGTCGATGTTCATCGTGTTGACCTGCTTGACCTTGGTCCCCTCGAACATTCTCTCGACAGCGTCACGGACCTGGGTCTTGGTTGCATCCGGATGAACCAGGAAGGTGTATTTCTTCTCGGCCATGATGTTCATGCTCTTCTCGGTCACGACCGGCTTCAGGATAACATCATAATATTTAAGGTCTGCCATTACGCGTACACCTCCTCGATCGCTGCCACAGCAGCTTTGGTTACGACCACGGTGCCGTACTTGAGGATGTCAAATACGTTCAGCGTACCCGCCTGCGCGGTCTTCACGTCAGCGATGTTCCTGGCGGAAAGGACGACGTTGCGGTCGTTGTCTTCCAGGATGACCAGAGCCTTGCTGACCTTCAGGTTGTTCAGGACCTTCTGCATCTTCGCCGTCTTGATCTCGTCAAGCTTGAGCTCGTCGAGGACGATGAGTCTGCTCTCCTGTACTCTGCTGGTAAGGGCGGACTTCAGAGCCAGCCTCTTTTCCTTCTTGTTCATCTTTACCGCGTAGTCCCTGGGAACGGGTGCGAACACCACGCCGCCGCCGGTCCACTGCGGAGCTCTCGTTGAACCCTGTCTCGCATGGCCGGTGCCCTTCTGGCGCCACGGCTTGCGGCCGCCGCCGGAGACCTCGGAGCGGGTCTTGGCCTTCTGGGTGCCCTGCCGTCTGTTCGCAAGCTGCTGGACAACGGCGAGATGCATCAGATGCTCATTTACATTCTCAATTCCGAATACGGCATCGCTGAGCTCGATGGTGCCGACTTCGTTGCCTTCCATATTAAAAACAGATACGTTAGCCATCTGTCACTTCCTCCTTTCCTGAACGCAGGTCTTATTTCTCCGCCTTGACGGTTTCTTTCAGCGTGACGAGACTCTTCTTCGGTCCGGGAACTGCGCCCTTGACCAGGATCAGACCGTTCTCGGCATCCACGCGGACAACCTCAAGGTTCTGCACAGTGACCTGCTCAGCGCCCATCTGACCGGGCATCTTCTTTCCCTTGAAGACGCGGCTCGGATCGGAAGCAGCGCCGTTGGAACCGGCGTGACGATGGTACTTGGAACCGTGCGCCATGGGTCCTCTGGACTGGCCATGTCTCTTGATGGCGCCCTGGTAGCCTTTACCTTTGGAGATGGCGGTCGCGTCCACTCTGTCGCCGACGGCGAAGATGTCCGCCTTGATCTCCTGCTTCACTTCGTACTCGGCAGCGTTCTCGAAACGGAACTCTCTCACGAATCTCCGGCAGGGGACACCGGCCTTCTCAAAAGCACCCTTCTGGGGCTTCGCAACGAGCTTTTCACGCTTCTCGCCGAAACCGACCTGAACTGCGGCGTAGCCGTCGTTCTCCTCAGTCTTGACCTGCGTGACGACACAGGGACCGGCCTGCAGAACAGTTACCGGAACCAGCGCACCCTCGTCGTTGAAGATCTGGGTCATGCCGACCTTTGTTGCAAGAATTGCTTTCTTCATCTTTTTCCCTCCTGTTTTTCTACAGCGGACCGCCGGAGCGGTCATCCTAGTCACAGGGCTGATATGTCAATATCGACCTGATAGGACTGTCTGTTTGATTACTTGTTCTTCATCTTGATGTCGATGTTCACGCCGGCCGGCAGTTCCAGTCTGGACAGTGCGTCCACCGTCTTCTGGGTCGGGCCGATGATGTCGACCAGTCTCTTATGCGTCCTCTGCTCGAACTGTTCTCTGGAGTCTTTGTACTTGTGAACAGCGCGCAGAATGGTAACGACCTCCTTCTTAGTGGGAAGCGGAACCGGCCCGCTGACCTGGGATCCGGTTCTTCTGACTGTCTCGACGATCTTCTTCGCAGAAGCGTCGATCAGACGGTGGTCGTATGCCTTCAGTGTGATTCTCATAACCTGTGTTGCCATAAAAAAGTCGCCTCCTATTCGCACTTTTTGCAGTACGACAAGCGGTGACTGTACACTCTCCCGTGCGTTTCTTTTTTTCACGCGCGGTGTTTCCGCCCGAAAGCGGACATCTCAACCTGTACAGTGACTTGTCGCCAGTTTTAGAACATGACATTCGCTCCGCGTAAAAACCTGCGGCGGCCCGCAGCAACCTTACGCATCAACGCTATCAATATCACAACATGTGAAGTATAGCGAAAAAAAAGGGGCAATGCAAGTCCTTTTTTCCGCATTCCCCGCTTTTTGAAGATTTTTTTGTATTTTTTTCAGTACAAAGATTTTCCGGCTTCTTTCTATTATATATTATATAGCATGCAGCAACAGAGGATATCCCGACAGGAGGTTCTTATGCCACAGTCCGGCACAGACAGGGAGAACGCCATCCGGTATATGGAAGAGATCTCCCTGAACGCCTGGCCGTCCCACATGATCGAGCTCTACGACGGCTGGCTCATCCGTTTTTCCCATAATTACACCTACCGCACCAACAGCGTGGAGCAGGTCGGCCCCTCGACCATCCCGCGGGACGAGAAGATCAGCTACTGCGAGGCGGTCTATTCGGGCTTCGGCTCCCCGTGCAATTTCAAGATCAACCCGCTGCTGGACCCGTCCTTCGACGCCTGCCTGGAGGAGCGCGGCTATGCGATCCGCCACGTGACCCAGGTCATGACCGCGGACCTGAAGAAGATGCGCCTGCCCGAGCCCCTCTCCGTGGAGTACGAGTTCGAGAACCGCACCGGTCTCCCCTCCGCCCTCACCTGGGACAAAAACTGCAGCGTGCTTCTGCAGAGCGACATCACCGACGAATGGATCGCCGGGCTCTTCCACCTGAACGGGACCACCAGTCCCACCCTGCGGCGCATCGTTCCTTCCATGTATTATGCCATTCCGAAGGAGATCATCGCGGCCAGGGTCGAATGCGAGGGCAGGATGGTCGCCTCGGGACTGGGCATCCGGGACCGCGACTACATCGGCATCTACGCCATCTATGTCTCGCCGGGCTGCCGGCGCAGGCATTACGCCAGGAACGTGTGCGCCAGCCTTCTGCGGGAGGCCTCCCGCCGCGGCGCGAAGCGGGCATACCTGCAGGTCGTCAAGGGCAACATCGCCGCGCGCTCCCTGTACCTGTCCCTCGGCTTTGAGGATTTTTACACCTACTGGTTCCGCAGCAGGGATACGCAGCAGAAAGGATAACGATTATTCATGTGGACAGCAGATCACTGGAAAGATTATGAAGTACTCGATACCGGCAGCGGAGAAAAGCTGGAGCGCTGGGGCTCCTGGCTGCTCGTGCGGCCCGACCCCCAGGTCATCTGGGATACGCCCCGCTCCGATCCGCGCTGGCAGTCCCCCCACGGGCACTATCACCGCTCAAGCCGCGGCGGGGGCGAATGGGAATTCTTCGGCCTGCCCCAGCAGTGGAGCGTGCGCTACCGCGGCCTCACCTTCCAGCTTAAGCCCTTCAGCTTCAAGCACACCGGCCTCTTCCCCGAGCAGGCCGTGAACTGGGACTGGTTCTCCGAAAAAATACGGACCGCAGGGCGGCCCGTCAAGGTACTCAATCTCTTTGCCTACACCGGCGGCGCCACCCTCGCGGCGGCAAAAGCCGGAGCCGCGGTGACCCACGTGGACGCCTCGAAGGGCATGGTGGGCTGGGCGAAGGAGAACGCCGTCTCCTCAGGACTGGAAAGCGCACCCGTCCGCTGGCTCGTGGACGACTGCACCAAGTTCGTCCAGCGCGAACTGCGGCGGGGCAACCGCTACGACGCGATCATCATGGACCCGCCCTCCTACGGGCGCGGCCCCAAGGGGGAGATCTGGAAGATCGAGGAGTCCCTGTGGCCCTTCGTGCAGCTGACTGCCCGGCTCCTCAGCGACGATCCCCTTTTCTTCCTTATTAATTCCTACACCACCGGGCTTGCCCCCGCCGTGCTCTCCTACATGCTCTCCCTGGTCATGAAGGGCAGGGGCGGTCATGTGGACGCGCAGGAGATCGGGCTGCCCGTGACCTCCACCGGGCTCATCCTCCCCTGCGGCGCTTCAGGCCGCTGGGAGCGCTGAGGACAATTCAGTCAAACATACGTGTAAGCAGATCCGGCAGCTCCCTGATGTCCTGGACAGCGGGGACGGCCGGATCTTCCATTTTCCCGAAGCCGTAGGCCGCGTGGATAAAGGGCATGCCCGCTTCCTTCGCGCTGTCGTGGTCGCCCATGGTATCGCCGATATAGACCGCCTCGTCCAGGCCGTTCCGCTCTGCGAGAAGCTTCAGGTTGTCGGCCTTGAGCAGGCCCGTGCCGCCGAAGCTCTCGTAGTCGCTGATCAGGTCCTCAATGCCGCACCACTTCATCACGACTTCGATATAGCCCTTCTGGCAGTTGCTCACGATATACAGCGGGGCGATCTCCTTCAGGGCAAGGAGCGTCTCCCGCACGCCCTCGTAGACAGAGCCGCTGTGGTCCTGCAGGTACTCGACCTCAAATTCGCAGCACCCCTCCGTCACGGCGTAGCGCCGCTCGTCCGGCAGACCGGCAAACAGGGCGTCCCCGATCTTCGTCATGGTAAGCCCCATCACCCGGCGCATGTCCGCCCCGGTCAGCACCGGATCGACCTCCGGCGCGTTTGCGCGAAGCCACTCGTTCCAGGACTCGGCAACGACCGCACACGAATCCCAGAGCGTACCGTCTACATCAAATACGATTCCTCTCTTCTGTTCCGACACCTGAACATCCTTTCTTCTTATAAAAAACACAGCCCCGGTCCCGGGCGGATGACCTTTCGGTCTCCCCCCGAAGGCCGGGGCGCGTTGTCCGATCAGCCCTCAGCGAACTGGTCTTTGCCTACGCTGCACATCGGGCACTCAAAATCCTCGGGGACATCTTCCCACTTGGTTCCCGGTGCGATGCCGCCTTCCGGATATCCGGCTTCCTCATCGTATTCCCAGCCGCAGACTTCACATACGTACTTCATCCTGTTTCCTCCTTTATGGTTTGTTGATTGTTCTTTTTCTTCCTTATTCCATGCTTTCCTTCAGCGCGGCCGCCAGCGCCTCAAGCTCCGCGCGCTGCGCATCGCCCAGGGCGGACTTGATCGTCACGCCGCTCTCCAGGACCTGCATGTTCTTGCATCCCGCCAGCCGCTCGCGGATGAGCTTGCCTGCGACGGGCGCCCAGCTTCCGTTCTCGATGATGCCCACCGTCCGGTTCTGGATGTTGTGGGCCGTAAGGTCGTGCAGGAAATCCTCCGTCTTCACGAAGAGCCCGTTGTTCGTCGTCGCGGAGGCGACGACCAGGTGACTGTAACGGAACACAGCCGCCACCACGTCAGCCGCGGGCACCGAGGCCAGGTCATACATGACCGTGCGCACGCCCGCCTCCCGCAGCATGCAGGAGAGGATCTCGGCCGCGTTGTCCGTGTGGCCGTAGACAGAACCGGTGGCGATCACGACGCCCTTTTCCTCCGGGGTATAGCTGCTCCAGAGGGAATATTTCTCCAGGATCTTCGCGATGTCGCTGCGCCACACAAAGCCGTGCAGCGGGCAGAGCATGCGGATATCCAGGGCCGCGGCCTTTTTCAGCACGTTCTGCACCTGGGGGCCGTACTTGCCCACGATGTTCGCGTAGTATCTTCTCGCCTCGTCCAGATGATCCCGGTCAAAATCCACCTCGTCGGCAAAGAGCGCGCCGTCGAGGGCACCGAAGCTGCCGAAGGCGTCCGCGGAAAAGAGGATGCCCTCCGCGGTTTCATAGGTCATCATGACCTCAGGCCAGTGGACCATCGGCGCGTTGATGAAGGAGAGGGTGTGCTTTCCGGTACTGAAGGTCTCCCCTTCCTTGACGATCATGGCGCCGTCTGCCGCAGCCGGCAGACCGAACTGGCGGATGAGGCCGGCAGTCTTCGCGTTGCAGATGATCTGTGCCCCCGGATGGCGCAGCAGCAGCGCGCCGAGGGTGGCGGAATGGTCGGGCTCCATGTGGTGGACGACAACATAGTCAAGCGGTCTGTCCCCCAGCACATGGGCGATATTTTCAAAGAAGCGCTCCGCGACCGCGGCGTCCGCCGTGTCGAACAGGACCGTCTTCTCGTCCATCAGCAGATAGGAATTGTAGGCCATGCCGCGCGGAACGGCGTATACGCCCTCGAAGCGGGCAAGTTTTCTGTCATTGGCGCCGACCCAGAACAGGTCGTCCGTCACTTTTCTGCAGCAGTACATCTCTTCTATTCCCCCTCATGGTCTGAATCAGTTTTGAAGAAATTATAACATTGATGCACGGGTTCGTCCACATCAAAGGAGCAGCAGCTCCGACAGGAAGACCGCGGCGCATCCCGTAAGCGCCACTCCGAAGAGCCCCCTGTCAAACCACGCCGCCGCGGCCGCCGCCGCAAGGCCTGCCGCCGCCGACCATACCGAACCCGTCGCGTAGAGGATGGCGGGGAAGGTCATGACCGAGAGCGTGACATAGGGCACATAATACAGGAAGGAGCGGATGAACGGGCTCTTGATCTCCGTGCGGATGAGGGTGAGCGGAAGGGCGCGCACCAGGTAGATCGTCACCGCGGCGATCAGCAGATAGAGTGCATTGGGTACCCTCACTGTTCTCCCTCCTTTTCCGGATCCACCGGCCGCAGCAGGGCTGCCGCCGAGGCAATGATCAGCGTGAGAATGATGATCCGCATGCCCGAGGAGATCTCCCTCACCAGGGGCAGGGCGGCAAACAGGGCAGACGCCGCCATGGAGCAGAGCACGACACCGCCGATGAAGCGGTCGCGCTTTGCCGGCGGAATGACGACCGCCAGGAACATGCCGTAGAGGGCGACGCTCATCGCGTTCGAGGCCCGGACCGGCAGGATGGTGCCCACCAGCACCCCCAGCACGGTGCCCGCTGTCCAGCCGGGCGCCGCCACCAGCGTCACGCCGTAGGTATAAAAGGGGCACAGCGAGCCGGGCACTGCCGCGGAGACCGCGAAGATCTCGTCCGTCACGCAGTAGGCCAGCAGCAGGCGGTGAATGAACTTCTCCCCCTTTTTCAGCTTCTGAGACAGGGCCGTCGACATCAGCAGGTAGCGCAGGTTGACGATGATCGTCGTCAGGATCATCACGGCGGGCGAAGAGCCCGCGCCGATCACGGTCATCGCGGCGTACTGCCCCGCCGAGGCGAGCATCGTCAGCGACATCACCCCGGATTCAAGGGCGGAGAGCCCCGCGTTTTTCGCCGTGATCCCAAGCGTAAAGGCCACCGCGAAATACCCCATGGAGATGGGAATTCCGTCGCGCAGCCCCCGCATAAACCATCCCCGCCTTCCGGCGGGGACTGTTTTTCCCATATCTGACATTTTTCCTCCCGGGAACCGTCTTACCGGTTCTCGTCCATCACGGCGTAGCCGTCAAAGAAATCGGTAAAGTAGACCGGCGCGTTGACCAGGGCGTAGCCGTCGATGAACCGCCTCGTCATGCGCATGTAATTGTCGCCGATCTCCCGGAAATCCGTATCGCCCCACAGGCCGCACAGATAGACCAGACCTTCGTCGACCAGGTAGTTCAGCTCCTGGCTGGGGTACTCGACCTCCGCGCCGTAGGGGTAGAACAGGATATCGGTGCTGCCGGCCACAGGCTCCAGCGCTTCCTTCCACTGCCCGATCTCCTCCTCCAGCTGCTCCACGGTCATGGAGTCCATGTAGGAGTGGGAGTATCCGGCGCAGGCGATCAGCCAGCCCGTCTGCCGCAGCTTCTCGGAGATGCCTCTTACCGTTTCCCGGTTCTCCTCGGCACTGGCCAGGACCGTGTCCTCCAGGTAATAGCCGAACACGCCGTTCTTCGCGGAGACAGAGACGATGCCCTTCGCCCCGCGGTAGGAAAAGTCGGGGTGCTCCGCCACAAAGGCGTCGACGATGGGGATCAGGTCATAATTTCCCTTCAGGTCATGCCCATCCTCATCGGTATAGACGGCCTTCACCTCGCCGTTCTCATCCAGGGCAAGGGCCGTCGCCATGCCGTCCCCCGCGCGGGCCTCGCTGTAGCAGAGGTCGTCCTGGGAAAGCACGACGGGCCGTTTTCCGGGCGGCAGCAGAAGCTGCTGCGGCTCCATGGTGGTCACGCCGCGCCCGTCCGTCTCGAGGGCGGCAAAGCTGTGGATATCGATCAGGATATAATCGTTGTCGTAGAGACTCTGCAGGATATCCTTGAATTCCTTCGTGGTCAGCATGGTGCTCGCGTAGGTCTGGGCCCGCCCGTCGCCGTCGAAGGCGCGCATGCTGTCCTCGATCAGCTGCGGGAAGCAGAGATGCGGGATATCGCCGTCGTAGGCCGTCAGCGAGGAGAGACCCTCATTGCAGCTGGCCAGCATGTCGACCACCCGCTGATCCTCCCGCTCCTCCTGGGGAAGTCCCTCCAGGAAGGCGATGGCCTCGTCGTAAAAGTACCCTTGGCAGAGCGCCGATGCCCGGTCAAGGTCCACCTCGATCTTCTCCTCCGCTTCCGATTCCGCTTCGCGCAGCTCACGCTCCACCTTCATCTGCGGCGTC
>CAMOKZ010000025.1 GCA_946618155.1 uncultured Lachnospiraceae bacterium
CACCGCGTCGTCTCTCTCCCAGATCACGTCGCAGGAAAGCGCCACGTCTCCCTTTGGATGGCGGTAGCCTGCCGGAAGCTTAGTCACAGAAGGGTTAAACCCGTTGTAGTTGCCCTCGGGGTCGTCGATCGGTCTGGGCTTTACCCAAAGCTGTTTCCATTCACTCATGTTATGCCTCGTCCTCTTACTGTTCCAGGCAGCGGCTGACCAGCGTCACATAGCGCTCCAGCTGTTCGATGCAGGCCGCGTCCCAGCCCTCGTACTCGCTGGCGATGTAGCCGTGGAAGCCCTGGCGCGCCACCTCGGGAATGATCTCCTCGTAGGGAATGCTCGGGTTATGGCAGTTCTCGTCCAGATAGTGGAACTTGCCGTGGATATACGGGGAAAGCGGGATAAGCGTCTTCAGGTCTTCCAGCGTGGTCTTGGGCTGATAGTGATCCACGATGTCCCAGATCACGGTCTTTTCATACTCAGTGAACTCATCCGATGCGGTGATCTCTTCCACGCTCTTTTTCTCGCGGTTGAGCTGCATGACCTTCTCCAGCTTGTCCCTGCGGAAACCGCCGCGCACATAGTTCTCCACCATCTGCGGATGCGGCTCTTCCTGGAAGATCGAGAAATCCGGCACAACGCCGAGCCAGCCTTCGCTCTCCGGCTCCGCCATGATCGCCAGCAGTTCCTGCCAGACCGGTACGCGCGGATGATGCGGCGCGTGCATCTCGACGCAGAGCTTGACGCCCAGCTTCTTGCAGACCGGCAGCATAGCGCGGAAATTCTTCGGGCCGATCGCGTGCTGCGTGCGCACCAGGTCCGCGCCCAGCTTCTTCGCGATGATCATATCCCTGGTGGTATGCTCGATGATCTCGGCATCCGTCAGGTCTCTGTCCTTGTGGATGCCCATATCCACATAGGCGCTCCAGGAAACAAGGTGCAGCTGGTACTTGTCCAGCAGGCCCTTGAACATGGCGATCCATTCATCGGAGATATTCGGGTATTCCGGCGTCATCTGCGCCGCGACGATCTCAAGGCCCTCATAGCCCATCTCGTGGGTCTTTTTCAGGATCTGCTCCAGATCCATCAGACGAAGGTCATAGAAATAGCTGAAGCTGTATATGGTGCAGCCGATTTTGATCTTATCGTTTGCCACTGCTCTTCCTCCTTCCGCCGCCATTATACGGCTTCCTGCTTCACGGTCAGCGTCTTCGTGCAGTCCGAGATCTCCACACCGTACTCCCCTTCATATCCGGTGTAGGGGATGCGATGCTGCATGTGAACGTGCACCTCGTGCTCGCTGCCGGCGGCAAGTCCCTCGAGATTCACGACGCGGATAACGGCGTCATCGCGGATCCACCAGTACTCCTGGAACAGGTCTTCCAGCTCGGAGAGAAGGAACTGCTTGCCGTTGAGCATGAACCAGACCTTTTCATCCGGGACGCGCTCGCCGTCCACCTCGAACCAGATGTCCTCAATGCAGCTGAGGAAGGTACCGCGGTAGGTCGGATAATGAATACGGAACTGATACGCGTAGACCACGCCGCCCGCCTGCACGTTCTCGATGGGCGCGTCGCAGAGCATGTACTGGTCCCACTGCGCGAACTGAGTCATAAACATAGTGATTTCTCCCTTCTGTTCGTTATCAAACACGGATCAGTCCGCGTTTTCCCCGAGCACGTCCGAAAAATCTTTCAGGTAGCTCTCGATGTACTGTTTGGACTGCAGCAGAGAAATATAGACATCCCTGCGGGTCTTCTCAAACGCCCTGTCCTCGATCTCCAGGCAGACGGGGCCGTCATAGCCGATGTCTGTCAGCGCGCTGATATAGCGGCTCCAGTTCACATCGCCGAGACCCGGAAGCTTCGGCGACATGTAATCCAGCGGATAGGCCATAATGCCGACTCTTTTCAGCTTTTCGGGATACAGCTTGATGTCCTTGATGTGGACGTGGAAGATCTTATCCTTATAGTCATAAATGGGCTGAATGTAGTCCATCATCTGCCAGACAAAGTGGGACGGATCGTAGTTGATGCCGAGGTTGTCATAGGGCAGCACTTCGAAAATGCGGTCCCAGTTGGCGGGGCTGGTGAAAAGGTTCTGTCCGCCGGGCCACTGCTCGGGGCCGAAGAGCATCGGGCAGTTCTCGATGCCGATCCGCACGCCCTTCGCTTTCGCCTCCTCGAGGATAGACGGCCACACCTGCCCGACTACCTTCAGATTGTCCTCAACATTCAGGTTTTCCACCCTGCCGATGAAGGTCGTGACCAGGCCGACGCCGAGCTTTGCGGAGGCGTCGATGACCTTCTTCAGATGATCCACCGCTGCCTGCCTGCGCTCCGGATCCGCATCCAGCGTATTCGGATAGAAGGCCAGCGACGAGATCTCCACATTCCGCTTCGCGCAGTAGTCTTTGATATAGGCGATCTTTTCGTCATCCAGCGAGGCAACGTCGATGTGCGTTACGCCCGCGTAGCGCCGCTCGGCCTTTCCCTTCGGCCAGCAGGCGAGCTCCACACAGCGAAAGCCGTGGCGGGAAGCAAAATCGATGGTCTGCTCAAATGTCTCCTCCGCGAGGATGGAGCTTACAAATCCCAGTTTCATCTCATTCTCCTTCTTTACGTGGTTCCCGGCCTATAATTCCCGGCCTTTAGTCTTCTACCTGCGTCCATTCGCCCTTCTGCGCGCTCTCAAACACGGCGTCGCACAGGAGCATCTCCCGCAGGCCGTCACTGATGCGGGCAAACTCATAATCGCCGTCCGGCTGCTCAAGACTGCCGTAGAACTGGCGGAATACATTCTTAAATGCGTCCGCGAACCCCTCGATATGACCGGAGGGATAGCTGCCGAGCCTTGCCGCTCTCGGGTCGAGGAGGGAGGCGTCCTTGGTGAGGATCTCGTTGGGTCTCTCCCTGTGGCCGATCCACAGATCGTTGAGCGCTTCGGAATCCCACTTGAGGGCTTCTTTGCTTCCGGCGACAGCCAGTGTCGTCGTATTCTTCCTGCCCGCGTAGACCATGGAGACCAGCATGCTGCCGATGGCGCCGTTCTCAAACTCGAACATGACCACAGCCTCGTCTTCCGTGTCGATCGGGATCTCCTGATACTGCGCGTTCTCGGCGTGGGAGAAAGTCTCCACCTCGCCCAGCGGGCGCTTGCGCACCGGGTATACCGTCCTGAACTTCGCGTTCACCCGTTTGATCTTCATGCAGCTGACAAATTCCGCCAGATCCATCCAGTGGGAGCCGATGTCCGCGATCGCCCTGGTCTTGCCGACCTGGCTGCGGTCCAGGCGCCAGCTGTAGTCTGTCTCGTACAGGAGCCAGTCCTGGATATATTCGCCGTGGACGGAGAAGATCTCGCCCAGCTCTCCCTTCGCGATCATCTGATGCATCTGGTTCGGGATCGGATAAAGGCGGTTGTGGAAATTGACGGCGCCCTGTACGTGGTGCTCATCGGCCAGCGCGATCAGTTCTCTTGCCTGCTCCACCGTGGTGGTAAAGGGCTTTTCACAGATAAAATGTACGCCGTGCTCGATCGCGTATTTCGCGATATCGTAGTGGGTGTTGTTGGGCGTGCAGATGTGAATGGCGTCCGGGCGGACCTCGTCGATCATCTTTCTGTAATCGTCATACGCCTGTCCGATTCCCAGAGCTTCCGCTTTCTTTTCCGCTCCCATGGCATCACACAGCGCGACGATCTCGACATTGCCGAGGCGGCGGATCGTTTCCACATGAACAGCGCCGATAAATCCCGCGCCGATCACAGCAGTCCTGAATTTCTTCATGTGCTCTCCATCCTTTCTGTCCGGTGCGCCTTAATACGCGTGCGCCCTCTCGTATGTTCTCTGCATGGTATCCTCGGGGTTCACCATGACCTCGATCTTGTTTCCCTCCGGGCAGACCATCCAGATGATCTCGCACCCGTCAAGGCCGATGTTGCCCTTCGCGGTCTCATCCGCGGGCACCTGCACGTCCTTCATGAAAGGCTGCGGACAGCAGTAAGCGCCGTTTTTGCCCCAGGCGATAACGGTATCCGTGATCTTGTAGATCTGCAGCGCGAAATGGCCGAGCAGATCGTCGTCGTACACCGCGACCGGGCTCTTTGCCTGCAGCAGCTCGACGTACTGGCCGAACTCGCCGATGGTAAAGAAGCTGCGCGTCTCGTCGCTCTCCTTCAGTTCAAAGCACATTGCCTTCAGGTGGGCGGTCATCTTTTCCAGATCATTCACATACAGGCTCACGCCGGCAAGGGAGGTAAAGAGCCGTTCTTTTTCGCTCGGATGTCCCTTTCTCTCCACGATGCGGATCTTCACGCCGGAGGGATCAAAGAAGCAGTGATCCTTCACTTCGATTCCCTTCGCCGCAAGCAGCGCCTCGGTCTTCGCCGCGTCCTCGCAGCCGAGACCGTAGGACTCCAGAACCGTATCCTCATGCTTTTTCAGCGGCACCACCTTAAAATCAGGCGGATTGATCACGGCGTTGAACATCTCGACATACTCGTCCGGCGCCACGCGCAGGTAGGTCAGCCAGTGGTTATCGTCGTCCTCGTTGTGCTCGCCGAGCTGCAGCATGTCCTTGAACTGTCCGACCTTAAGTTCGAACATCTGCTCAAAACCGAGCTTTTCCGTATAAAAGGCCAGGCATTTGTCCCAGTCGGCCGCCTGCAGGGATACATGAAACAGATTTTTGATGACATTCATTCGATTAACCCTCCGTCTGTACTTTCTTAACGCGGATACGATCCAGCAGCCTGGAGCCCTGGCGGTCGAGGATAATGGCGAAGATGATGACCGCGCCCTTCGCGATCTTCTGCCAGTTGGAGTCGACGCCCAGAAGGTTCAGGGAGTTGGAGATCACCTGGATGAGCAGGCAGCCGATCAGGGTGCCGAACACATTGACCTTGCCGCCCTCCATGGGCGTTCCGCCGATGACGACGGAAGCGACGCAGTCAAGCTCCATGCCGGCGCCGGCGGCCGTCTGCGCGGAAGCCGTGCGGCCCGTCAGCAGCAGGGCGGCGATACCGACGCACACGCCTGTGATCATATAAACAAGATAGATGATTTTCGTTGTCGGGATGCCGCAGACTCTGGCAGCCTTGCGGTTGCCGCCGCAGGCCAGCGCGTAGCGGCCGAACCTGGTCTTTTGCACCAGCACGATCATGATCGCGACCATGACCAGCATCAGCAGGATGGGGAACGGCACGGGGCCGATCTTACCGTTGCCGAAATACTTGTACCAGGCCGGCAGGTTGCCGATACTCTTGGAATGGCACAGCAGCAGGTTGATGCCCTGGTATACCATGCCCATCGCCAGCGTCACGATAAAGGGCGCCAGCTCAAAGGTCTGCGCGATGAACGCGTTGGCAAGGCCGCAGAAACCGCCGATCACAACAGCACTCACAATGACGACGGGGGCCGGCACGCCGGCAACGGCCATCATGGCGGTCGCGACGCCGATCATGCCCAGCATGTAGCCGACCGACAGGTCGATCGCGCCGGATGCCAGCACCAGCGTAAATCCCAGCGACAGCACACAGCTTGCGCAGATCTGTCTGAAAATATTCGAGATGTTGCGGGATGTAAAGAAGTCACTGGTCAGGAAGCTGACGATAATGACGAACAGGATCAGGATGATGGCAGCCTTATTGTCCATGACGAACTGCATCAGCCTCTCCGAGTCAAAGCTGCGTTTCTTTTCCATTTTGTTTTCTCCTCCCATTATGTCAGCCCAGCGCATGGAGGCCGAGCAGATCCTGCGTCGCTTCCTCCCGGTCGCAGGTGAATACGATCCTTCCGTCGCGGACCACATAGATCCGGTGGCTCATTCCCAGAATCTCCGGCATTTCCGAAGAGACCAGGATGATGGCCATGCCCTGTGCGGCAAGCTGTCCGATCAGGCGGTAGATCTCCGCCTTGGCGCCGACGTCGATGCCGCGGGTCGGTTCATCGAGAATCAGGAGCCTGGGCTCAAGCATCAGCCAGCGGCCGAGGATGGCCTTCTGCTGATTGCCGCCCGACAGGGAGGTGATCAGCATGTCCATGTTTGCCGCCTTCACCGAGATCTCCTGCATCATCGCGGAGACGGTCTGCCTCTCTTTCTGCACATCCACGATGCCGAGGGGGCCGGTAAAGGTTTTCAGCATGGAAACGGACATGTTTTCTTTTACCGAGGCTGACCGGATGATACCCATGTCACGCCGGTCCTCCGTGACCATTGCCATGCCCAGTTCCACCGCGTCGCGGGGCTGCTTCACGTGGATGGGCTTTCCGTCCAGCAGCACCTCCCCGCCGAAGGTCTTATCGATGCCGAAGATCCCGCGCATGATCTCGCTGCGGCCTGCGCCGACAAGACCGGAAAACCCGACGATCTCGCCTTCGCGGACGGTAAAGCTCACGTCACGGTAGGCTTCGCCGGTCAGGTTCCTGACCTCCAGCACGGTCTTTTCTCCGGGCGGGCTGATCTGCGGATACTGTTCCGTCAGGGTGCGGCCGATGATCATCGTGATCAGCTGCTCTTTGTCCGTATCCGCGCACGCGTTTGTCCCGATGTAACAGCCGTCGCGGTAGACAGACACGCGGTCCGAGATCGTCAGCAGCTCCTCGATCTTGTGGGTGATGAAGATAATGGAGACGCCATGGTCACGCAGGTCCCGCATCACCCGGAAGAGAATGTCGATCTCTTTATCCGAAAGGGAGGAGGTAGGCTCATCCATGATGATGATCTCCGCGTCTGTGGAGACCGCACGGGCAAGTTCCACCAGCTGCATCTGCGCCACGGTGAGTTCACTCACCGCCTGGGACGGGGAAATGCCCGCTATGCCCATCCGGTCAAGGAGCTCCTTTGTCCTGGCTTTGCGTACGCCTTCGCCGATAAACGGGCCCTTCATGAAACCTTTTTCCCTGCCGAGCCAGATATTCTCGGCTACGCTGAGCGTGGGAACCAGGCTGATCTCCTGATGGATCATCGAGATGCCTGCGTCGATCGCATCCGCAGGGGATCTGAAATCCACTGCCTTACCCCGAAGAATAATCTCGCCCTCGTCGCGCTTAAGATCGCCCATGATGATGTTCATCATCGTGCTCTTCCCTGCGCCGTTCTCCCCGATTACCGCATGCACCTCGCCCTTCCTGACCTGAAGGGAAACCTTGTTCAGTGCCATGACGCCCAGAAAGCTTTTCGAAAGATTTTTCACTTCCAGTAGATACTGTTCGCTCTGTTTTTCCTGATTCATCTTGTCGCTTTCCTTTTTCAATGACTGGGATGAGAGTCAAAACGGGAGCCGGTATTCCGGCCCCCGTCGATGCTTTTTCAGCTTTATTCGTTCTCAGCCGTGTACAGGAAGAGGTTCTCAGTGGTCAGCTTAACTTCGTTGCCGGTACCTTCCATCTTGCCCTCAGCGCACTGCACCATAGCATCTGCACAAGCCTTCGCCACGCCGCCGAAGTCGATGCCGACGGAAGCAGCCTGAGCGCCGGCGTCCACATTGCCCTTGCCGACATCGCTGGCATCCATGCCGAGGATGATGACATCATCTCTGCCCGCCGCTTCACAGGCGTTCACAACGCCCTGCGCCTCGTCGTCGTTGACGCACGCGATCACGTTGATCTCCGGATGGGCGATCAGCCAGTCCTCAGCCAGGCTCTGGGAGTCATCCGTGTTCCAGTTGCCTTCGCCTTCGATGACGACTTCGACATTGTCGTGCAGGTCTACAAAGTTCTCTTTGAAACCGGTGGTTCTTTCCTGACCCGCAACGTTGCCGGCGTCGCCCGTGATGCAGGCTACCTTGTACTCTGCGTTCTCATCATAGATGCTCTCCATGTACTCGCCCTGCATCTGGCCGCAGGCGTACTGGCTGAAGCCTTCATACAGAT
Organism: uncultured Lachnospiraceae bacterium; assembly: GCA_946618155.1. Taxonomy (GTDB): domain Bacteria; phylum Bacillota; class Clostridia; order Lachnospirales; family Lachnospiraceae; genus CAMOKZ01. The sequence goes on from CAMOKZ010000025.1 coordinate 7,865, forward strand.
AGGTGTAGGGAGCGTCCGCATCGATCGCAACGCCGATACCGACCGGGATGCCGGCTTCCGCACAGGCCTCGATGGCCGGAACGATGCCGTTGTCGCCGACGGAGTTCATGATATAGATCATGTCCGGGTTCTTGGCGATCTGAGACTCAACGTCGCTGATCAGGGTGGCGATGTCGCCGTCCGCATTGGTCAGGGTAGTCTCGATCTCGTAGTCCGGGTAATCCTCTTCCAGGAACATCTTGACCGCGTTGGTCAGGTTGGTCTGGCCGTCATCCAGGATAGCCCATGCCATACCGATCTTCAGGGTCTTCGTTTCTTCTGCCATTGCCATGCCGCTCATGGCAGCCACAGCAGCAAGTCCAAGTGCGATACCAGCGAATTTCTTCATTACCGTACCCTCCATTTCTTTACCTTTCATTGCATCTGCTTCAATGAAAACTTCCGTTCGTTTCACTGAAACTTTTCATTTGCTTTGTACTGCCATTCTATCTTTTCATGAAATGAATGTCAATATAAATCATACATTATCCCGTTTTTCGTCTATTTGTAAGAAATTTGCCATTGCCGGTTGATGAATATTCACAAACATTTTCATGAAAATTAAATTGATGTTGCAACAATTTTCATTATGTGATACTCTTTTTTCATCAGCCACAACGAATGATGCACATGGTCACATGACCGCATCCGCCGAGCAGCAGAGAAGGTAGACCAATGGGAAAAAAAGGGGTTTCGATAACCGATATCGCCAAAAAAAGCGGCATTTCCGCCGCTACCGTTTCCAGGGTGCTCAACCATCCGGAACTTGTCAACGAAAAGACTAAGGAGCAGGTCCGTCAGGCGATGGCAGAGCTTGACTACACGCCGCGCCGGTCTCCGGCCCGCAAAGCCGCGTCCTCTTCCCGCCTGATTCTGGTCAACGTACCGCAGATCAGCAACCCGTTCTACAGCGAGATCATCCGCGGGATCGCAACATCCGCGGCAAATCATCGTTACCGTATGCTGATCAGCCAGGAACCCCTCACAAGTGATTCCAGAATCCGCTCCTTTGTGTCCTTTGCCAAGTCCCTGCAGACAGCCGGGTACATTCTCTGCTCCCCGCTGCCGCAGCCTGAGCAGTACCACCAGCTCGGAAGCACGACGCCCCTCGTACAGTGCTGCGAGTACAACAGCGAAGAGTATTCCTATGTAAGCATCAACGATTACCAGGGCGCACTCAGCGCGATGGCGCACATCTACTCCCAGGGCTGCCGCAAGATCGCCCTGATCAACGGCCCGCTTTCCTTTAAGTATGCACGGGAAAGGAAACGCGGCTATGAGACCTTTATGCGGGAAGCCGGTCTGGAGACCGTCCCGGGCTGGAACATCAACCTGCCGCAGATCGACTACGACACGGCATATGCCTCCGCCTGCCAGATGCTGACCACAAGCAATCCGCCGGAGGCGATCTTCGCTGTTTCTGACCTGATCGCCGCCGCGGTGATCAAGGCCGCGCAGCAGTACGGTCTCCAGGTTCCCGGAGATCTCGTCGTGGTCGGTTTCGACAACATCGATATCTCCACGATCAGCGATCCTACCATCACGACCGTCAGCCAGCCCCGCTTCCAGATCGGGTACACGGCAGGAGAGATCCTCAATGAGCATATGACCTCCCCGGTCGCCTATACACAGCACATTCTTCACAATACGGAGCTGATCATCCGTCAGTCCTCCGTCTCCCCCCGCGCGTCAGCCGTCCAGGAGTCAGGCGCGCAGTAAATGTGCCTCTGCATAAGATAAATCGGGACAGCCGGTTCTCTTTCGAACCTGCTGTCCCTTCTCTTTTATCCCTCTGTTTTCTTCTCTTCATTCCGGCATTTCCGTTCCCGCATCCCCGATCAGGATATACCCGCCTCCCGACGAGCGCCCGCGGTAGTAGGGCGGTTCCCTGTCCGAGCTGCAGGGGAACATGGCCCGCACCAGGTCGTCGGGCTTTCCCAGCTTGATCCTCTGCCAGGAACCGGACCAGGAGCGGTCCGCACTGTCGGCAATGATGATCCTGCCGTCCTCCGTAAGGCCCAGCAGCGCCATCGTGTGCTTCGATCCCGCCCAGCGCCGGCCGGGGAAGGCCGTCGTCTCCACGATCACCTGACCGCCCCGGGCAAGGTGCGCCTCGATCTGCCGGGCAGCGTCCTTTCTCGCAAAGCGGCGCACATATCTGGTCTTGAGCCCATAGGCGTCAAGGATCCTGGTGATGCCGGACAGCGATACCGGCATCCGCACCAGCAGCGGCAGCCGGTAGTTTTCCCGGAAGGCCTCCTCCCCGAGGACCTTCTTCTCTATCTCATCTCTGCATGTCCGGGGCGTCAGGTCTTCGCACCCTGCCGCACCCTCCCGCAGGATGGTCGTCAGCGCGCAGACCGCGCAGCCGTGGTGGTAGAACCAGGGGTCGCCCATCCGCTGCTGGCTAAACACGGTAAAGGTCCGCCAGCCTTCTTTTCCACGCACGCGCACCGGCGTCCCGTTCTTTTTTGCCGGCCGCAGCGCCCCCGCCGGCGTGGTCACGCGGGCCCTGCCCGCGCCTTCTGTTCTCATCCTGTTCTTACACTCTCTTCTCCCCGGCCCGCAGGCCGGATTTTTGCAAAGCTGTCAGATTATTTATACAACTATGGCCGTCTTCCCCCGTTGAGGGACTTCTTTTTTGCAATTTTTTCTAATTTAACTACATTTTTCTTGTCAAGGCTCTTTGCCGATTTTCGCCCGGAAAGGAAATATTTATCACTTTTCACAAAACAATTGTTCTTTTTTGAAGCCTTCTCCGGGCCCGGATGAATACCGGATTACTGTGGATAATGTGGACAAATCTGTTTATAAGTCGGTTTTTCGCCCTTTTCGTCACCCCGCCGTGTTGAAAAGCAGAATACCACCTGCAAGTTTCCTCACCGGGTTTTTTCTTCCGGCAGCCGGCGTTGTGCATTTTTCCCCCTGTCCGTCCCCCGGACGGGTTTCGGGGCACATATCCTTATGTTACAATTTTCTGAACTTTCTTTTACGCGATTTTCCTCTTGACAAAGTCGGCATTCCGTCCTTAACGAAGCCTGACCTCCAGCCGGACCGGCTGATGATCCGCGTGAACAAAGCCTGTATCGATATTCTCCACACTCACCAGCTCCAGGTTGTCCGAGATGACAAAGCCGTCGATCACGTACACCTGCGAATCCGTATAATTGCCGCTGTAGGGGCCGTCCAGCAGGCGGCAGGTCGGCACGTTGTCAGACACAGCGAAGGAAAAGCCCTCCGGAAGATCCTCACTGCCGATTTTTCCGGGCACCCAGCCCGCGTCCGGCCGGATGGGATACGTCCCCTCCACCTCCTCGAAGGTCTGGTTGAAATCGCCGCCGGCGATCACGTAGTTGCCCTTCTCTCTCTCCTCGGCCATGATCTGCTCAAGTTTCCGGCTCTGGGCGATCTTTCCCTCGCCGCTGTCATAGGCCTCCAGGTGGAAGTTGAGCAGGACAAGTTCTTTGCCCTCTTCCCCGACCGGGACTCTCGTCTCCAGGATGCAGCGCTTAAGGTTGCAGGTGCGGATGGGCCAGGAAAACGGGCAGGGCAGGGAGATCCGGGACGCTTCAGCCACCGCAAAGTCGCTGAAGGTTACCAGGCCGGAGTTTACCCTGCCGATCATGGGGATGGGGTAGGGCACCAGGGCCGCCTTGAAGTTATAGGCAAACATGCCCGTCTTCCCCAGCGCCTCCTCAAGGTACGCCTTTTCATTGATCCCGAAGGATCGCTTTGAATCGAGGTCCACCTCCTGGAGGAAGAGGATATCCGTATCCTGCTCCTTCAGGGTGTCCGCGATGCCGGCGATGTTCTCCTCCACGAGGCTCTTATCGTCCGGCATGACCTTTTTCCCGCCGTCCATAAAGAAGTCCTCGCCGCTGCTCAGGGCGGCGTATCCGATGTTGTAGCTCAAGAGGCTGAAGGTATCCCCCGCTTTCAGCGTCTCCTCACCGCCCGCTGCCGCCACTTCCTCCACCTCGGCCGGCCTGTATTCCAGCACCGTCATCAAGCCGAGAAAAAGGGCCGCGCAAAGGACCAGGGCGCCGATCACGATCAGGACCCCGCGCAGGATCTTTCTCCCCGCAGATGTTCTCTTCCCGTTATCCGTTTCCGGTACAGCATTCTTTTTCATGGCCGCGTCACCTCGCTTTTCCCGTTTACTCATTTTCCTGTTTTACCGGCCTTAAGCCAGTTATCCGCCGGCCTTAAGCCGGTCTCTTCCTGTTCCTGTTCATCTGCCGTTATTATACAGGAAAACGGAAGCCCCTGCCAGACTTACCGTCCGGAGGGGCTTCCTCAGTTTCATTTCTGTTCTGTTTTCTGCCGCTTACTGAAGCGTGTTCTGTGCTCCGTGCCTGTCGTTATCCGATCAGCCCCAAACGCGGACTGCGGATACCGGAGAACGATAACCGTAATCGGAGATCGTGATGCCGGTGCTCTCGTTGCTGGCGTGTACGACCTGGCCGCCGCCCATGTAGATGGTCACATGGCCGATGCCGCCGCCGTTGGAATAGAAGAGCAGGTCGCCGGGCTGGATGTCGCTCAGGGATACCTGGGTACCTGCGCCGGACTGTTCTGCTGCCGTTCTGGGAAGGTAGATCCCGTAGTTGGCAAATACGGACTGTACGAAACCGGAGCAGTCAGCGCCGCCCGTCAGGCTCGTTCCGCCGTACACATAGGGGTTGCCGACGAACTGGGTCGCGTAGTTTACGATCTCCTGGCCAAGGCTGGAAGTGGAAGCGGGCTCTTCGTAGTACTCCTCCTCGGTGTAGGAACCGTCATCTGTGTAGGTGCCGTCATCATAGTAGGCGTCATCCGTGTACACCTCCTCGGTGTAGTAGGAAGCGTCAGCCTCTTCGTAAGCGGTCTCGGCGTATTCCTGCGCTGCCTGGGCGTTTGCCGCCTCAAGCTCGGCCTGGTAAGCCGCGTCTGCTTCTGCCTGGGCCTGGGCATCTGCCTCAGCCTGAGCGTTTACGTAATCGGTGTAAGCTGCCTGCGCTGCGTCTGCCGCCGCGTAGACCGCGCTCTCATCGGCAGAGGCCGCTGCCGCGTCTGCCTGCGCCTGTGCGTCAAGGTATACCTGATAGAGGTATTCCGCGTTGCTCTGCGCATCGGAAGTTGCCTGTGCCGCGGACTCGTATGCGGCCTGGGCCTCAGCCTGTGCCTGATAAGCGGCATCCGCGTCTGCCTGAGCCTGCGCTGCTGCGTCATAGGCGGCCTGATCGTAGTACTCGTAGGTCTGGGGCTGGGGCTCTTCGTACCAGGTCTCGGTGTAGCCGGCATCCCAGGACTGGGCTTCTGCGTAAGCTGCCTGCTCGGCGAGATACTGCTCGTACTCGGCCTCAAGTCTTGCCTGTTCTTCTTCCACAGACTCTGCGACGGTGTACTCGGTGGAAGTACCCGCGTAGTCAGCGGAAATATATCCGTAGGTATCGGTATCGATCGCGACCTTCAGCCAGTCGCCGAGATCCTCAACGACCTCGACTTCCTGTCCGGCCGTGACGACCGTCACGATATCGGAGTCTTCACTGGCGTCCATGCGGACATTCAGGGCGTCTGCACCGACCTCGGCCACATTGTAGCCGACGGTGGAGGCGAGCTCTTCAGCCGCCGCGCCCGTCGCGATATACTGGGAAGCGACGTAGCCTTCGACATTGCCGGACCGCACGTGGTACCAGCCGTACTCGTCGACATCCAGGATCTCGACCGCGGCGTTGTGGGACAGCTTGCCGACCACTTCGCCTTCCGTATCGCCTGTGCTTCTGATATTGACATATTCAGAGCACTGCGCGAAACCGGTGGTGCCGACCATGCTCGTATCCAGCGGAGCCTGCGTTTCCGGTTCGGTCTCCTGGATCTGCTCTTCGGTCTCGGCAGCCGCTTCAGTCTCGACCGCTTCCTGCTCCTGGATCCCGGTCTCCTCTTCCTGGACGGTACCCTCTACCGTCTGCGCCGCGATGGGCTTCGTGGAAGTGCCGACGCCGACCAGCGTCAGATCCGGACCTGCTGCCAGCGCGCCGGTGCTCCCCCCGAGCGTCAGTCCCGCTGCCATGCAGAAAGAAGTAAATCTCGCAATCCCCTTTTTCATTATCTATCCCCTCCAACTGTTACGTTTTCAAAACAAATGTTACAGATTTATTACATTTCTGATGTGCCTATCATAACAAACTGAAATATTTATGTCAAGACTTTCCCCTTCTTTTTTAACATTTTATGTATTTTCCCTTAAGGTATCAAGGGAAAGCAGCGCGGAAAGCCCGTAAATAAAGGGTTTTTGAAAGTTATTAACAGAAATGTAATAAATATGGGGATCCGGAATCTACATCTTGGGGTTCGCAGGCGCTAACCCCTCTTTTCATTGACTAATTGGCAGGATTACTGGTAAATTAATTTTAGTAATCGTTACTAATATCAGGATGAAGGCCGAACAGGAGAACGGATATGGCGGGCAGAAAATACAGCAGACAGCGCGAAGCCATCCGCGGCTATCTGCGCGAGCACCGGGATCACCCCACTGCTGAGGAGGTCTATCTGCGCCTGTACGAAGAGGATCCTCATCTGAGCCTGGGCACGGTGTACCGCAACCTTTCTCTTCTGGAGAACATGGGCGAGATCCGGCGGATCCGCGCAGGCACCGGTCCTGACCGGTTTGATGCGGACCTCTCCCCTCACCAGCACTTCATCTGCCGCAGCTGCGGAAAGGTGCTGGACATGGAGGTGCCCGCCGCCGCGCTTATGCTGCGGGAGGCTGCCGGTTCTTTTCCGGGCCGGCTGGAAGAATGCGCCGTCACCTTCTCCGGACTTTGCGGGGACTGCGCGGCGCGGTAACAGGGAAACCGAAACAAAAGTTTCTTATTTAATAAATAGAAGGAGGATTTTACAATGGCGAAATGGGTATGTGGCGTTTGCGGATATGTTTACGAAGGCGAGAACCCGCCTGAAAAGTGCCCGCAGTGCAAGCAGCCGGCTTCTGTGTTCAAGAAGATGGAAGAAAGCGATAAGGGCTGGGCATGCGAACATATCGTAGGAATCGGCAAGGCAGAGGGCGTCAGCGAAGACATCATCCGTGATCTTCGCGCCAACTTCGAGGGCGAGTGCTCTGAGGTAGGCATGTATCTGGCAATGAGCCGCGTTGCGTTCAGAGAAGGCTTCCCGGAGATCGGTGAGTACTGGAAGACCGCCGCTTTCGAGGAGGCAGAGCATGCTGCAAAATTTGCCGAGCTTCTCGGTGAGGTCCTGACCGACAGCACGAAGAAGAACCTGGAGATGCGTGTCGAAGCTGAGCGCGGTGCTACCGCCGGCAAATTCGACCTTGCGAAGAGAGCGAAAGCCGCAAATCTTGACGCGATCCATGACACCGTACATGAGATGGCCAAGGATGAGGCCAGACACGGCAAGGCATTCGAGGGCCTGCTGAAGAGATACTTCAAATAAT
>CAMOKZ010000026.1 GCA_946618155.1 uncultured Lachnospiraceae bacterium
CCTGCGCGTCTTCGGCGACGACTATCCCACGCCGGACGGCACCGGGGTGCGCGACTATATCCATGTACAGGACCTCGCCGCCGGCCATGTGCGGGCGATCGAGAAGCTCGCGGACAAAGCGGGCGTTTCCGTGTACAACCTCGGAACCGGGAAGGGCAGCAGCGTGCTGGAGGTGGTAAAGGCCTTCGAAGCGGCCTGCGGCCATCCCATCGCCTACGAGATCCTGCCCAGGCGCGCCGGCGACATCGCCGAGTGCTACTGCGACCCGTCAAAGGCTGAGCGGGAGCTGGGCTGGAAGGCGCAGTACGGGATCGCCGAGATGTGCGCGCACGCGTGGAACTGGCAGAAAAAGAATCCGGAAGGATACGGAACACAGGAGGAAGCATAAGCAGAATGCGCTGGGTAAAATACAGGATGGAGATCCTCGCAGAGGCGGAGGACATCGTGATCGCGGCGCTCGCGGAAGCGGGCGTGGAGGGCGTGGAGATCGAGGACAGCATTCCTCTCTCCGAGCAGGATAAAAAGCAGATGTTCGTGGATATCCTGCCGGATCCGGGCAGGAGCGACGAGCGGGCCTGGCTGAGCTTCTATCTCGAGGAGGACGCGGACCGGGCGCAGGTGCTGGAAAAGGTGCGCGCCGCCCTGGAGGAGCTGCGCAGCTTCGCGCAGATCGGCCCCTGCACGATCGAGGAATCCCTCACGGAGGACCTCGACTGGGTGAACAACTGGAAACAGTATTTCCACCAGTTCCGCGTGGACGATATCCTGATCATTCCCTCCTGGGAGGAGCCGGAGGAGACGGAGGACGTTTCGATGCTCATCCGGATCGACCCGGGCACGGCCTTCGGCACCGGCATGCATGAGACCACGCAGCTGTGCATCCGCCAGCTGAAAAAGCATGTGCGGGGAGGAGAACAGCTTCTCGATCTCGGCACCGGCAGCGGGATCCTTTCGATCGCGGCCCTGAAGCTCGGCGTTTCCCACGCGGTGGGCACGGATCTTGATCCGAGCGCGGTGACTGCGGTGGGGGAGAACCTTGAGGCGAACGGCATCAGCCCGGAGAAAATGGACGTCATTCTGGGCAACCTGATCGACGACCCCGCCGTGCAGGCGCAGGTCGGCGAGAACGCCTACGATATCGTGACCGCGAATATCCTTGCGGAGATCCTGGTGGAGATGACGCCGCGGGCGGCGAAGACACTGAAGCCCGGCGGCATCTATATCACCTCCGGCATCCTCGCGGAAAAGAGGACGCTGGTGGAGGATGCGTGCCGCGCGGCGGGACTTGAGGTCCTTGAGGTGACGGCGCAGGGAGAGTGGGTCTGTGTCCTGGCCCGCCGGCCCCTTGCATAAAGAGGAAGCCTATGTACCGTTTTTTTGTTGACCCGGAAGATATCGGGGAAAAAGAGATCACGATCCGCGGGGAGAATGTCAATCACATCCGCAATGCGCTGCGCATGCGGCCGGGCGAGCAGCTTCTGCTGTGCACGGGACAGGACGCGGTCGAATACCGCTGCGAGATCATTTCACTGGATCCGCAGGAGGTACGGACAAAGATACTTTGGGCGGAAGAGACCGGGGCGGAGCTGCCGTCCCGTCTCGTTCTTTTTCAGGGACTGCCCAAGAGCGACAAGCTGGAGCTGGTCATCCAGAAGGCCGTGGAGCTTGGCGTCTACGCCATCGTCCCGGTAGCCACCGCGCGCAGCGTGGTGAAGCTCGACGGGAAAAAGGCCGAGGCGAAGCTGGCCAGATGGAACGCCATCGCCGAGAGCGCGGCCAAGCAGTCCAAACGGCTGATCATCCCGCAGGTCCTTCCGCTGATGCGGTTTGACAAGGCGCTGGATCTTCTGGAGCCGATGGACGTTAAGCTCATCCCCTATGAGCGGGCGTCGGACATGGAGAATACGAGGAAGGTGCTCGGCGCCGTCCGTCCCGGACAGTCGGTGGGCATCGTGATCGGCCCGGAGGGCGGGCTGGAGGAATCCGAGGTGGAAGCCGCCAGGGCAAGGGGCGCAGAGCCCATCACCCTCGGCAGGCGCATCCTGCGGACAGAGACGGCGGGGCTGGCGGTGCTTGCCGCGCTGATGTTCGCCCTTGAGGGGAAAGAGCCCGGCTGAAGGCCGGAAAACGATAAACGCAGAGAGGAACACAATGGAAATTTATCTCGACAATTCCGCGACGACCCGCGTCCTTCCGGAAGTAAAGGACCTCGTCGTCCGGGCGATGACGGAGGATTACGGCAATCCCTCCTCCATGCACCGCAAGGGCGTGGAGGCGGAGCAGTATGTGCGCCGGGCCAGGGAACAGATCGCGGCGACGCTGAAGGCGTCGGAGAGGGAGATCTTCTTTACCTCCGGCGGCACCGAATCCGACAACTGGGCCCTCGTGGGCGGCGCCATGGCCAACCGCCGGAAAGGCCGCCATATCATCACCACGGCCATCGAACATCCCGCCGTCATCCAGCCGCTCATGCTGCTGAAGGAGCTCGGCTTCGACGTGACCTTCCTGCCGGTGGACGGGCATGGACTTGTGGATCCCGCCGCCGTGGCGGAAGCCCTCAGGGAGGATACCATCCTGGTCTCCGTCATGTACGTCAACAATGAGGTGGGGGCCATGGAGCCGGTGGAGGAGATCGGGCGCATCGTCAAGGCCTTTGATCCGTCCATCCTCTTCCATGTGGATGCGGTCCAGGCCTACGGAAAGACCGAAGTGATCCCGCGCAGGATCAGGGCAGACCTCATCTCCGTGAGCGGACACAAGATCCACGCGCCCAAGGGAACCGGTTTCCTGTATGTGCGCGAGAAAACGAAGATCCGCCCCATCATCCTGGGCGGCGGCCAGCAGGGCGGCATGCGCTCCGGCACGGACAACGTGCCCGGAATCGCGGGACTCGGCCTTGCCGCGTCCATCGCCTGCGCGGACATTGAGGCGAAGGCCGGGCAGATGCGCGCCCTCAGGGACCGCCTTGCCGCGGGCATCGCTGACATCCCCGACGTACGGATCAACAGCGGGTCCGGGGAGCAGAGCGCGCCCCACATCCTGAACGCTTCCTTTACCGGCATCCGCAGCGAGGTCCTGCTGCACGCGCTGGAGGACAAGGGAATCAGCGTATCCGCGGGTTCCGCCTGCTCGACGAACAAGAAGCTGCCGGTGAGCCCGGTGCTGAAGGAACTGGGACTGGAGAAGAAGCATCTCGAATCGGCTCTGCGCTTCAGCTTCAGCACGCTGAATACGGAGCAGGAAGTGGATGAGACGGTCAGGGCCCTGCACGAGCTTGTGCCCGTGCTGCGCCGGTATACGCGCCATTAGGAGGAACGAGGCAGAATGGAACAGACATATCTGATAAAATACGGAGAGATCGCGATCAAGGGAAAGAACCGCCATCTGTTTGAGGAGGCCCTTGTGCGGCAGATCAGGCTTGCCCTGGAGCGCCTGGACGGAGAGTTTGAGACGACCTGGGAGCAGGGACGGATCTACGTGGAGGGCGGCGGCGCGGCCGAGTCCTGGGAAGTGATCGATGCGCTGAGCAAGGTCTTCGGCATCGTGGGGATCTGCCCGGTGAAGAAGGTGGAAGACAGGGGACTGGAAGCCCTGGGCGATGACATGGTCCGCTTCCTCGAGGAAGGGGAGTACGATCTTGCCGGCAGGACCTTCAAGGTCGTGACGAGAAGGGCAAGAAAGAGCTATCCGACGGAATCCATGGAGGTGAACGCCTACCTGGGCGGGCGCATCCTGGACTGGTGCCCCCAGGCGCAGGTGGATGTGCATGAGCCGGAGACGGTGTTCCATGTGGAGATCCGGGATAAGATCTATATCTACTCCCGCGTCATCCCGGGCCCCGGCGGTATGCCCGTGGGGACGGGCGGCAGATCGATGCTGCTGCTCTCCGGCGGAATCGACAGCCCCGTCGCCGGCTATATGATGGCCAAGCGCGGCGTCGTGCTGGACGCGGTATATTTCCACGCGCCGCCCTACACCAGCGAGCGCGCGCGCCAGAAGGTGGAGGACCTGGCCAGGGAGATCGCCGTCTACACCGGCCCCATCCGGCTCCACGTGGTCAATTTTACGGACATCCAGCTGTATATCTATGAGAAATGCCCGCACGATGAGCTGACGATCATCATGCGCCGCTATATGATGAAGATCGCGGAGATCTTTGCCGCGAAGTGCCGCTGCCTTTCCCTGGTGACCGGGGAGAGCGTCGGCCAGGTGGCGAGCCAGACCATGCAGAGTCTCGCGGTGACCAACGCGGTCTGCACGATGCCGGTCTTCCGCCCGCTGATCGCCTTCGACAAGCAGGAGATCGTAGAGATCGCCGAGCGGATCGGCACCTTCGAGACCTCCATCCTGCCCTATGAGGACTGCTGCACGATCTTCGTGGCCAAGCACCCGGTGACCAAGCCGAACCTCAAGGTGATCGAGCGCTCGGAGAAGAAGCTTGCGGAGAAGATCGACGCCCTGGTGGAAGAAGCTGTGGCGACGACAGAGGTGGTGGAAATAAAGGCGTGATACGCATGAACGTAAATGAGCCACGCACACCTCGAGACCTCCGGTCTCTCGGTCGCGGCTGTCGCCGCATCCCGGCGTCCATCCCGGAACGCTTTCCCGGCTCTGCCGGAAATCGCTCCGCCTGCACGCCGTGCGAGGCTCATAGTTTACGCGAAAACGGCTGCCCCGCAGCGGGGCAGCCGAAATGTTCTGACAGCAGGACCTGATGATCAGATCAGATAGGGTTTAAGGATTTCGAGGATCTTGTCCATGTCTTCTTCAGCATGGATGCTCAGGTCGATCGGTTTGGAAAGGTCAAGGCTGAAGATGCCCATGATGGATTTCGCGTCAATGACATATCTTCCGGAGACCAGGTCGAAATCATAGCTGAAACGGGAGATATCATTGACGAAAGACTTGACCTTGTCGATGGAATTCAAAGAAATCCGTACAGTTTTCATTTACTGTTTCCTCCATAAACTATTTGTTCTGTTCGTCTGTATTGTAGCCGTAAAGGCAGGATAAGTCAAGCCGATACACTAAAGGAGTTTCAGGAAAGTATGGTTCAGGGAAAAAGGAAGGCGGCGCTGCACAGCCTCGGCTGCAAGGTGAATGCCTACGAGACGGAAGTCATGTGCCGGCAGCTGGAAAAGGCGGGCTATGAGATCGTGCCCTTTGCGCCGGGCGCAGACGTCTACGTGATCAATACCTGTTCGGTCACGAATATCGCCGACCGCAAGTCAAGGCAGATGCTGCACCGGGCAAAAAAGATGAATCCCCAGGCCGTGATCGTCGCGGCGGGCTGCTACGTGCAGACGGCCGGGGACAGAGAGGGGCTCGGCCGGGACGCGGATATCATCCTGGGCAACGACCGCAAGCAGAACCTGGTGGACTGTCTCACCGAGTTTTTTGCCTGCCGGGACGCCGGGGAGGATTTCGGCGGAATCTGCGGGGAGGTCATCGACATCGCCTCGTCCCGGGGCGTGGAGCCCATGTTCCTGGACAGTACGCAGCAGCATACCCGGGCCTACATTAAGATTCAGGACGGCTGCAACCAGTTCTGCAGCTACTGCATCATCCCCTACGCCAGGGGAAGGGTGCGCAGCCGCGGGGAGGAGGAGATCCTGCGGGAGATCGGCGCGCTGGCCGCATCCGGCGCGAAAGAGATCGTGCTGACCGGCATTCATGTCAGCTCCTACGGCAGGGACACCGGTACCGGCCTCGCGCAGCTCCTGGAGCGCGCCTGCGAGGTCCCCGGGATCGAGCGCATCCGCTTAAGCTCCCTCGAGCCCGGAATCATCACCCCGGACTTTGTCGAGGTCATCAGAAAGCTGCCGAAGCTTTGCCCGCACTTTCACCTGTCCCTGCAGAGCGGCTGCGACAGCGTGCTGCGCAGGATGAACCGCCGCTATGACACGGCGGGCTTTGCCGCCTGTGTGGATCTTCTGCGGGAGGCCTTCGACCGGCCGGCCCTGACGACGGACATCATCGTGGGCTTCCCCGGGGAGACCGAGGAGGAGTTTGCCTGCACGGAGGAATTCCTGAAAAAGATCCGGCTGTACGAGACCCATATTTTCCGCTATTCCATGCGGAGGGGGACAAGGGCGGCGGCCATGCCGGACCAGATCGAGGAGAGCGTGAAGGCGCAGCGCAGCGCGAGGCTCGCCCTGCTGGACGCCGAAAACCGCAGGGCCTTTGCCGCGGCCAGATACGGGGAGCAGACCGAGGTGCTCTTTGAAGAGACGGCGGATGCCGAAAAGGAGGGCTTCCCGGCCGGAACGCAGGTGTGGACGGGATATACGAGGGAATACATCCGCGTGGTCTGCCCGTCGGAGGACGACCTGGCGAACCGCGTGCATACCGGAACGCTTCAGGCGCCTGCCGCGGAGGGCGGCGCGTGCGTCTTCACGCGAAGTGATGGACCAGGTGCGGAAAACTGATTGATTAATTGTGAAAATTATATTAGAATGATTCTGAATATGTCTCTGCGGAACATATCCGGGCAGGGGAAATGCCCGGGCCAGATTCGTTTTGTGAAGGAAGTGATAAGATGGCGGAGATCAACAATACCCAGTATTTCAACATGGAGACCGACCCGGAGGTAAGGGTAAAAAAAGTCCTCGAGTTTGTATACAGGGCGATGGCAGAAAAGGGATATAACCCGGTGAACCAGATCGTCGGATACATCATGTCGGGAGATCCGACCTATATCACGAGCCATAAGAACGCCCGCAGTCTTATCATGAAGGTCGAGCGGGACGAGGTAGTGGAAGAACTGCTGCGCGAATACATCAAGAACCAGTCCTGGCAGGTGCGATGAGCGCGCAGGTACTGATGGGGCTCGATTACGGCGCCAAGACGGTGGGCGTCGCGGTCAGCGACCCCCTTGGGCTGACGGCCCAGGCAGCAGGGACGATCGTCCGGGAAAGAGAGACCAAGCTTCGCCGCACCCTCGCGCAGATCGACGAGCTGATCGCGGAGCGCGGCGTGACCATGATCGTGCTGGGCTATCCGAAGAGAATGGATAATACCGCCGGCGAGCGGGCCCGCAAAACCGAGGAATTCAAGCAGACGCTGGAGCAGCGCACAGGACTGCCGGTCGTCCTCTGGGATGAGAGACTGACCACCGTGTCCGCGGACCGCGCCCTCGAGGAGAGCGGGATGGCGAAGGCCGACCGCAAGAGCGTGATCGATACGGTCGCCGCGGTCATGATCCTGCAGAGCTACATGGACGCGCACCGCGCGCAGTGATCCTGCGCCGCAGGTGCAGAGCCGGCGGATGAGCCGCAGCGCGGCAGGCCGGCATCAGAAAAAAGGGAAAAGCCGCCTTGTGGGGAGGCGGATGATTGGGGATAAACATGGAGAAGATCACATTAAAACCGGAAGGAGAACAGGAAGCGGTATCGTTTTATGTCCTGGAACAGACGGTGATCGCAGGAGTCAGCTATCTTCTTGTGACGGACGAAGAAGACGGAGATGGCGACGCCTGGATCCTGAAAGACCTGTCTGCACAGGAGGACGAGGACGCTGTCTATGAATTTGTGGAAGATGACGCGGAGCTTGCCGCAGTCGGAGCTATTTTTTCAGAGATGATGGAGGATATTGATATCGTATAGCCTCTTCTTATGGCTGTTTTCTGCTTCCGGACAAGAGTACGGAGGTAAAGATTGAAAGTAATTGAAAACTCAAAACTGCGCATCATCCCGCTCGGCGGCTTAGAGCAGATCGGGATGAATATTACTGCCTTCGAGTACGGAGACAGTATTGTTGTCGTGGATTGCGGCCTGGCATTTCCCGAAGATGATATGCTGGGCATCGATCTCGTTATACCGGATGTCTCCTTCCTGAAGGAGAACATCGACAAAGTCAAGGGCTTTGTGTTCACGCACGGACACGAGGATCATATCGGCGCCGTTCCCTATATTCTCAGGGAGGTCAATGTCCCGCTTTACGCGACCCGGCTGACGATGGGGCTCATCGAGCGAAAGCTCGAGGAGCATGACATGATGAAGACGACAAAGCGGAGAGTCGTGAAACCCGGACAGTCCATCAATCTGGGCGATTTCCGGATCGAATTCATCAAGACCAATCACAGTATACAGGATGCCGTTGCGCTGGCGATCTACTCGCCGGCGGGTATTGTTGTGCACACAGGCGACTTTAAGGTGGATTATACGCCGGTCTTCGGCGACGCCATCGACCTGCAGCGCCTCGCCGAGATCGGCAAGAAGGGCGTGCTCGCCCTGATGTGCGACAGCACGAACGCGGAGCGGAAGGGATTTACCGCTTCGGAGCGGACGCTGGGGCATACCTTTGACACCCTCTTTGCGGACCACGAGCATTCGCGGATCATCATCGCGACCTTCGCGTCCAATGTGGACCGCGTCCAGCAGATCATCAATTCCGCCTGCAGGTTCGGCCGCAAGGTCGTGCTTGAGGGCCGCAGCATGGTGAACGTCATTACGACGGCCATGGACCTGGGGTATGTGCAGGTGCCGGAAAACACGCTGATCAGCGTGGAGGAACTGAATAATTATCCGGACGAGAAGACCGTGCTGATCACCACGGGCAGCCAGGGCGAGTCCATGGCGGCGCTGTCCAGAATGGCCGCCAACATGCACCGGAAGGTCATGATCAAGCCCGGCGATACCGTTATTTTCAGCTCGAACCCCATCCCGGGCAACGAGAAGGCCGTGTCCAAGGTGATCAACGAGCTGTCCATGAAGGGCGCCAACGTCATCTTCCAGGACGCGCATGTCTCCGGACACGCCTGCCAGGAGGAGATCAAGCTGATCTATACGCTGGTGAAGCCCCGCTACGCGCTGCCGGTGCACGGCGAGTTCCGGCACAGGAAGGCGCAGGCGCAGCTGGCCGCTGAGCTCGGCATCCCGAAGGAGAACATTTTTATGCTCAAGAGCGGTGATGTCATGGAGATGTCCGAGCAGAAGGCCGGAATCGTCGGCCATGTGACGGCGGGCGGCATTCTCGTGGACGGCCTGGGCGTCGGCGACGTGGGCAACATCGTCCTGCGCGACCGTCAGCATCTGGCTGAGGACGGCATCATGATCGTCGCGCTGAGCATGGGTCCGGAGGGACAGGTCCTGGCGGGACCGGATATCGTCTCCAGAGGATTTGTCTATGTACGCGAATCCGAGGATCTGATGGAGGAAGCGCAGAGCGTGGTCGAGGACGCCCTGGACGGATGTCTCGAGCGGGGCATCGTGGAATGGACGAAGATCAAGAACGCGATCAGGGATTCCCTGGGCGAGTTCCTCTGGAAGCGCACCAAGCGCAGCCCGATGATCCTGCCGATCATTATGGATGTAACCGAGTAAAGAAAAACAGAACGAGCCGGCATGCCCGCACTGGCGGGCGTGGCGGCTCTGACGCTGTCAGGGGAGATACGGAATGAATACACAGATCATAGAGGCAATGGCCGCGCTGCGGGAGGCCGTGCGGACAAGCGAAGAGTACGCTGACTACCTGCGCTGCCGCGAAAAGGTGGAGAAGGATCCGGAGCTGCTGGCCAAGGTAGAGGAATACCGGCAGCGGGAGTTCCGCTATCAGAACATCCTCAGCCCCGAGGAGCGGGAGACCGAGCGCGGGCAGCTTCTTGCCCTGATGGGGCAGCTGAGGCAAAATCCCGCCGCGGACGCCTATTTCCGCACCGAGCGTCACCTGTGCAGGATCCTGCAGCAGGCGGCGAAGGAAGTCCTGGCTCCCCTCGAGCTGCACACCGAGGGCATGATCGACTGAGTGCGGGATGAGGGAGCAGCTTAAGGAGCAGATCGGCATGATAGATTGGAACGAGGAGAGAATGGAGGTCTTTCTCGAATCGCTGGGCACAGGGCACGGACCGTTTCTGGACGCCCTCGAGGCGCAGGCGAGGCGGGAGCAGATCCCCATCGTGCGCAGACAGACACAGTCGCTGCTGAAGGTCCTGGTGACCATGAAGAAGCCTACGCGCATTCTGGAGATCGGCACCGCAGTCGGGTTTTCCGCCCTGCTCATGGCAGGCTGCGCCCCGGCCGAATGCCGGATCACCTCCGTCGAAAAGGAGGAGGAAAAAGCAGCGCGGGCGAGGGCGAATATCGCGGCGGCCGGCGAGGCAGAGCGGATCGGGGTGCTGACCGGGGACGCGGCAGAAGTGCTGCCCGGGATCGCCGGACCCTTTGACTTCATCTTTATGGACGCGGCAAAGGGACAGTATATCCGCTTCCTGCCCGAGGTGAAGCGCCTGCTCGCCCCCGGGGGCGTGCTGGTCTCGGACAACGTACTGCGGGAGGGGAACATTCTGGAATCCCATTTTGCCGTAGAGCGGAGGGACCGGACCATCCACAAACGAATGCGCGAGTACCTGCGGGCGATCACCCACGATCCGCAGCTGGAGAGCGTGATCCTGCCCGGCGCCGACGGCGTTGCCGTCAGCGTCAGAAAGGAGGAGGCATGAAACGACCGGAACTTCTGGTGCCCGCGGGCAGCCCTGAGGTGCTCAGGACCGCTGTCCGGTTCGGCGCCGACGCGGTCTATATCGGCGGGGAGGCCTACGGCCTGCGCGCCAAGGCAAAGAATTTTACCGCGGAAGCGATGAAGGAGTCGGTGGAGTACGCCCACCGCTTCGGCGTGAAGGTATATGTGACCGCGAACATCATCGCCCACAACGATGACCTTGACGGGATAGAGGCCTACTTCGCGGAGCTTCGGGACATCCGTCCCGACGGGCTCCTCGTCGCGGATCCCGGCGTGTTTATGATCGCGAAGCGCGTATGTCCCGGGATCGATCTGCACGTCAGCACCCAGGCGAACAATGTGAACCGGGAGACCTTCCGGTTCTGGCATGACCTGGGCGCGAAGCGCGTCGTCGGCGGGCGGGAGCTTTCCCTGCGGGAGTGGAAGCAGATCCGGGAAGCCATGCCGGAGGACATGGAGATCGAGGCCTTTGTCCACGGCGCCATGTGCATCTCCTATTCCGGGCGCTGCCTGCTGAGCAATTTCCTGGCCGGCCGGGACGCGAACCACGGGGAGTGCACCCATCCCTGCCGCTGGCAGTATGCGCTGATGGAGGAGACCAGGCCGGGCGAGTACTTCCCGGTGGAGGAGACAGAGCGGGGGACCTTCATCATGAACTCCAAAGATCTTTGCATGATCACCCACCTGCCGGATCTGCTGGACGCGGGGATCGACAGCCTGAAGATCGAGGGGCGGATGAAGACGGAGCTCTACGTGGCCGCGGTGACGAGGGCGTACCGCAGGGCCATCGATGACCTGCTGGAGGATCCGGCCAGGTACGCCGCCAGTCTGGACAGCTACATGGACGAGATCAGAGCCTGCACCTGGCGGCCCTTCACCACAGGGTTCTACTACGGCAGGCCCGGGGCGGACGCGCAGATCTACGAGAAAGCTTCCTATGAAAAAGGCGCCACATACCTGGGGACCGTAGAGGCCGCAGAAAACCAGCCGGCAGGAGAGGGCGCCGCCGGCGAAGAGGCAGATAGGTCCTCAGAGGCAGGCCTGCGCACAGTATGCCGCATCAGCCAGCGCAACAAATTCTGCGTCGGCGAGACGATCGAGATCATGAAGCCCGACGGCAGGGACATCCCCGTGCGCGTGGAGCAGATCACAGATGAAGAAGGAACGCCCATGGAGAGCGCGCCCCATCCGCAGCAGGTCCTGTTTGTCACGCTGACCGGGTCGGCTGCCCCCGGCGATATCCTGCGCAGGAGAGAAAACGGATGATTCACGTATTTACTGCCGTCCCGGCGGGATATGCTGCCGGGCAGCGCCAGCCGGGAAGGCAGAAGGCAGCAGAGCAGCATCTGCTGGCAAGGCGGCTGCTGGCGGAGGGTCTTCTTCTCCTCGGGGTGACCGGGGAGGAGGATGAAGCAGGAGTTCTCGCGGATGAGCACGGCAAGCCCTGCCTCGCCGGGGAGAACATGCCGCAGATCAACATCAGCCACTGCGACGCGCTCGCAGCGGTGGCAGTCGCGCCGCCGGGAAAGCCGGTGGGGATAGACGCCGAGCACAGATTTGATCCGAAGCCATCCCTTCTGCGCGCCATCTGTACGCCGCAGGAATGGGAGATCATTGCGGAAGCGGAGAGCGCGGCGGAGGATGAAGAGGCAAAGCGCGAAGCGCGCAGCGCCCTTACCGGCCTGCTCTGGAGCAGGAAGGAGAGCTATCTGAAGTGGAAGGGCATCGGCCTCCGCGTGGACCCGTCCTCCCTTGCCGTCCTCGGGCCGGAGGATGCCGCCGAAGCGGCGCCGTCTCCCGGTATGCCCTGGAGAAGGCGGGAGAGAAGCGTGGGGGGAGAGGACGTCCTCTTCTTTGAGCTGCAGTCGCAGACCTACACCCTTTGCGTATGCTGCGGGGCCGGGACCGGCGAAGAGGCCGCGCCGCCGCGCATGCTGCTGACAGGAGAAAACGACAGATGAATCTGATCAGGATGATATACGCGAACGCGAAACGGCCGGACGGCCTTGCCGGAAGGCTGATGGCAAAAAGAATGAACGGCGGCGGGCACAGGCGCCTTGCCCTGTGGGGCCTCGGCCATCTGCAGCTGGGCGCGAAAATGCGGGCCGCGGATCTTGGCTGCGGCGGCGGAGGCAACATCGCGCGCCTGCTGGAGATGATCCCGGAGGGAAAGGTCTGCGGGCTCGATTACTCCGCAGAAAGCGTGCGGACCGCCCGGGAGACCAACCGGAAAGCCATCCGTGAAGGGCGGTGCATGGTGGTGCGGGGAAATGTGAGACAGATGCCGTTCCCGGACAGCGCCTTTGACCTGGTGACGGCGTTCGAGACGATCTATTTCTGGCCGGAGATCGAACATTGCTTCCGCGAAGTCTGGCGGATCACGAAAAGAGGCGGAAGATTTATGATCGTGAATGAGTCGGACGGGAAAAATGACGCGTCGCTTCGCTGGACGAACATCATAGACGGGATGCGGATCTATACCGCAGAGGAGCTGGAACGGATGCTGGTGAAAGCAGGATTTTCCGATATTGTCGTGGATGACGACGAGGAAGGGGACCGGCTCTGCGTGATCGCCCGCAGACCCTGAGCAGCCGGAGGGATTTAAAGTACTCATCCGAAGTGAAAGCATGCACTTGGGCTTAGTCAGCGGCCGGGTCTGCGGCGGCACCCCCGAGGGCAACGATCTGCGCGAGGGGAATGGTGACCGGCACAGGGTCATCCTCCGGAGCAAACACGAGGGTTTTGCGCATCATATCGATTTTGGTCACGGTACCGGCGGCCTCCTGATAGGAGCCGCCGATCTTTTTTTCGTCCGGAACGAACCAGGTCACGGTCACGCCGGAGACGGGGCCGGCACCGGCAAGGAGCGCCTGCAGCTTCCGGTCAAGGCGCTCGCGCTCCTCCTCGGTGAGGGAGGGAGCGGCGTCGGTCAGCCGCGCGGCCTCCTCGATCATATCCTCATAGCCGGTCAGCGCCGCAAAAGGCGCAAACTGCGCCGCCCTGTCCGCCACCGGCATCGGCGGGTGCGTCTTTGAGCGGTGATGGGGCAGATCAATAATGTCGTCGTAGGGTCCCTTCATTTTGCCTCTTCTCCTAAACTTCTGCCAGGAACGCGTAGTTCTTCCTGCTGCTTAATCGGCTCTGTGACCGCCGACCTGGCCATTGCGGGCAATTCTTGTGGCGCCCTCCTGCAGGTCGGTCCCCTTCAGGACAGCGTTTTTTCCGAATTTCTTCTGCAGGGCGAGAACAGCCTTCTGCATGCTCTCCTCCCGCGCTTTTTCCTTCTGCTTTTTCTCCTGCTCCTGCGTATCGGCAAAGAGCGTCATCTGCTCCCAGTGCCCGCCCTTTTCCTCGCTTTGCCCGATGTCGATCACGTTCAGGTAGATGCGGCGCACGAGAAGAGAGGAATCGATGATTCGGTCATAGAGGGCGAGGGTCACATCCACGATCTCCCTGGCGGAATTCGTCCGTCCGCCCAGATCGCCGGTCCCCCGGGCGTGGGCGGGGACGGTGCGGCCGTACCAGTCGGTGGACATCTCCCCGGTATAGCGGGAGAGATCGCTTTCCCTGTCGTAGCCCAGGGTGAGCACGACCTTGCCGGCGGCAAGCCCCTTTTCGACCAGCTGCAGGGCCATGGTTTCCGCCATCTCCCGCACGACCACCCGGCACTTTGGCGCCGTGTAGGCTTCCGGCAGCACCTGGCCGGACGTAAAGCTCTCCGATGCGGGGCGGTACGCCTTAATGTGCGCGATCGTCGCGGGCTCCCAGCCCCAGGCGTGGTCGATGAGCAGCTCGGCGTTCACCCCGAAGAGGCGGTAGAGGAGGTCCTCATTGTGGAAGTCGCCCGGTTTTCCGAGGGAGCACCTTGCAATATCACCCATCGTGTAAAGCCCGACCGAGGCGAGCTTTTTGCTGTATCCCTTTCCGACGCGCCAGAAATCCGTGATCGGCCTGTGCGTCCACATAAGGCGCCGGTAGCTCATCTCGTCGAGATCGGCGATGCGCACGCCGTCCGCATCCGCGGGCACATGCTTCGCCACGATGTCCATCGCGATCTTGGCCAGATACAGGTTGGTCCCGATACCGGCCGTCGCGGTAATGCCGGTCTGTGCCAGGACATCCCGGATCATGAGCATTGCCAGTTCGTGCGGCGTTTTCCCGTAGGTGCGCAGATAGTCCGTCACATCCATGAATACCTCGTCTATTGAGTAGACGTGGATGTCCTCCGGCGCGACATACTGCAGATAGATCTGATAGATCCGGGTGCTGTATTCCTCATAGAGGTGCATCCGGGGCACTGCGGTGATAAAGGTGACCGGAGGCAGCGGCGTCCCACGGAGAGAAGCCCTGCGCCGGTTCTCCGCCTCGACCTTCTGTTCCACCTCGAACAGGCGGGGCCTGCCGGGAATCCCCAGGGATTTAAGGGAGGGGGAGACGGCAAGACAGATGGTCTTGGAGGTGCGGGAAGCGTCCGCGACCACCAGGTTGGTGGTGAGGGGATCGAGCCCGCGTTCCATGCACTCGACCGAGGCGTAAAAGGATTTCAGGTCGATCGCGATGCAGGTCCGGGGACGCACAGAATCCGCATTTTCTCCGGACACAGGGACTGTTCTTTCTTCCATCCTTATTGCCTCCTTTCCCGCTCTGCGGCGTCTTTTCTATATTGTAAGAACGGGGGCCGGATCTGTCAAAATAATCTTTTTCCGC
>CAMOKZ010000027.1 GCA_946618155.1 uncultured Lachnospiraceae bacterium
GAAATGAAAAGAAGAAAGGCCGAACTGGGCCTGACAAATGAGATGCTGGCCAAAGCTTCCGGTATCCCGGCCAGTACCATTCAGAAGATCTTCAGCGGTACGACCGCTGCCCCGCGAAGAATGACTCTTGAAGCGCTTTGGAAAGCCCTTGCACCTGACGGAATGCTGAAAGAAACCTCCCTGCAGTATGGCTCCGCGGTGCAGGAGCTGCCGGAAACACAGGATACGCGGCATACCATCGAGGATTATTACGCGCTTCCGGATGAACAGCGTGTAGAACTGATCGACGGCATCTTTTACGATATGAGCGCGCCTTCCATGGTACACCAGCTCATCCTCGGAACCCTGTTCGTCTTATTTGACCGGTGTGCCGAAAAGCACGGCGGTACGTGCGATGTCTACATGGCGCCCTGCGATGTCCGCCTGGACATGGACAATTATACCATGGTGCAGCCGGATATCCTGGTCATCTGCCGTGATTACGATGCCGCCGCGATCCGCTTTGAGGGGGCGCCGGACCTGTGTGTTGAGATATTGTCCCCCTCCACCCGGTCCAAGGATATGTTCCTGAAACTGTACAAGTACCAGAATGCCGGCGTCAGGGAGTACTGGGTCGTTGATCCGAAATACCGGACCGTCACCGTCCACCATTTTACGGAAGACTATTCCCCGAAAAAATACTCCTTCGACGACAGCATCCCCGTCGAAATATCCGACGGGGAATGCGTCATTGATTTTTCAGTTATTCATGAACGGCTGAAAAAGAGAGGGTTTTAGCAGCTCTGCTGCTTGAGTTCCACCAGCCGCTCCGCCTTATCCGCGAGATCTTTCGCGGTGATGTGGAAGATGCCCTTCAGATAATCGACAGAACCGACTTCGCCGAAGCGGTCTTCGATCGCGGCGCTGTCCATCAGCGGTTTTTTCACCTTCGGTCCGGCGGCGCACACCGCGCCGCTCACCGCCTCATAGAGGCCTCCCGCTCTGCGGTGGTTCTCGGCGGTCAGGATGGCGCCGGTCTTTTCGCCGTATGCCAGGATGAGTTCCTCATCCAGCGGCTTCACCGTAAACAGGTCAAGCACCGCTGCGCTTATCCCGCGCTCTTCCAGCAGCTTTGCCGCTGCCATCGCCTCCGCGACCATGATGCCGCAGGCCGCGATGGTCACGTCTGCGCCGTCGCGCACCACATTGCCCTTTCCGATGGCAAAGGTACTTCCCTGTCCGTAAACTGCCGCGACCTGTTTGCGCGGCATGCTGATATAGACTACGCCCGGAAGGTCTTTCGCCTTCTTCACCACGTCCTCCAGGAGCGTGCCGTCGCTGATGCTGATCACGGTGGCGCCCGGGATCTGCCGCATCAGGCCGATGTCCTCGAAGGACATGTGGGTCGCCCCGTTGAAGGCCATCAGCACGCCCGGATCGGAACCGATCACGGTGATGTGGTTCCCGGCAAAGGCGCCGGAAAGCATCAGCTGGTCGAAGCAGCGCCTCGTGGCAAAAGGCGCGAAGGAGTGAATGTAGGGTTTATAGCCGCAGGCGGCAAGCCCGCAGGCAATGCCGGCCATGTTGGCTTCCGCAATTCCGATATTGATGACCCGCTCCGGCTCTTCCTGCCACCACTTGCGCACGCCGCTGGGCCCCATCAGGTCCGCATCAAGGAAGACGATATCCGGATCTTCTTTGGCAAGCTTCTGCAGCACAGGAGCCAGGATGCCCGTGGCGATCGCCCTCGGGTCGTTCTCTCCGTTGTATACGATATGATAAGCGCTTTCGCCTGCAGCTGTTTTCACGCTGCCCGCGCATGCGCTCTCTTCTGTCTGACCGGCAGGCTTTTCTTCCGCTTTCCCGCATGCGTCCGCTGCCTGTTCCCCGCAGCCGCCGCATGCCGCCTCCGGATACTTCTCCTTCAGCTCCTGCTTCATCTGCGCCAGGTACTTTTCCCAGGTCTCCTCCGGCAGATGCATGCTGTGGTTGTCCGCCTCCTCGATCTCCGGGATACCTTTTCCCTTTACCGTATCCAAGATGACCACCAGCGGCTTCTCCCCCCGGGGGCCGGCTTTCAGCGCGCGGCAGATGGCCGCCGGATCATGCCCGTCCACGCGGACGGCTTCAAAGCCGAAGCTCTCGAACTTCGCCGCCGGGTCAAAGAGTTCCAGGATGCGGGACGTCGGGCCGTCCAGCTGCCTCTTGTTCCAGTCGATCAGCCAGGTAAGGCCGGTGAGATGATGGGCCGCCGTGAACATCGCGGCCTCCCAGACCTGACCCTCGTCCAGCTCGCCGTCACCGACGATCAGGAAGTGCCGGTTTTTCCGCCCCCGCATGCTGTCTCCGAGGGCAAGGCCGACCGCCAGAGAGCAGCCCTGGCCGAGGGAACCGGTGGAGATATCCACGCCCGGCGTCTTGGCCGCGTCGCAGTGGCTGGGCAGCCTGGTCCCGGGCTGGTTGAGCGTCTTCAGCTCCTCGTAGGGGAAAAACCCTTTCAGCGCCAGCGCGGCGTAGAGGGCCGGCCCCGCGTGTCCCTTCGACAGGATGAGGCGGTCGCGGTCCGGATCCTCCGGATTCTGCGGATCCACCTTCATGATCTCCCCGTACAGTACGGCAAGCGTCTCCGCCAGGGAGAACGAGCCGCCGATATGGCCGAAGCCCCTCGCCCTCAGCTGTTCCAGTACTCCAATTCTGATCTCCAGTGCAAATCTGTTCAAATCAGGCATGATGAATTCAGTTCCTCCCGTTCACACTTGTTTCTGCCCTGTATAGAGGAAGCGGCTGCCGGCCAGGTCCTTCCACACCCTGTCGCAGGCCTCCATGATGTCCGCGGACAGCGGCCCGCGGTCCAGAAGATGCAGGTTCTGCTCGAGCTGCTCCATCCGGCTGCAGCCGGTGATGATGGAGGTCACGTAGTCGTGGGTCGCGACCCAGCGCATCGCCAGCTCGATCAGCGGGATGCCCGCCTTCAGGGCGATGTCTTCCAGTCTGGTGATCGCCTTGAAGTTGTCCTCGTTCCAGTAGCGCGCCGCGTAGGCGGGATCGTCCGTGAACCTGGTCCCCTTGGTCAGCCCGTCGGACATATGGTGTTTGCCCGTGAGCAGGCCGCCGCAGAGCGGATTGTAGACCGCAAGGCTCAGGCGGTGGTGCTTCACGCAGGGCACCAGTTCCTCCTCGATGGAACGGGTCAGCATGTTGTAGACATTTTCCGTGATGACAGGGGGAACAAGGTTCCGCTTGTCCGCCGCCGCCAGCGCGTCGGCCACCTGCCAGGAGGCGTAGTTGGAAAGGCCCACGTAGCGGATCTTCCCGTCCCGCACAAGGTCGTCCATCGCGCGAAGGCTCTCCTCGATGGGCGTGTCCGGATCCGGCAGATGCATATAGTAAATGTCGATATAATCGGTCTTGAGCCTCTTCAGGCTCGCCTCCACGCTGCGGATGATGTGGCGCCTCGTCAGGCCCTTGTCGTTGATGCCGCCGCCCATGGGGAAGCGCACCTTTGTGGCCAGGATGACCTGGTCGCGCCTGCCCTTGATGCCCTTGCCCACGGCTTCCTCGCTTGCGCCGCCGGTCCGTCCGCCCGCATCCGGGTAGATATCGGCGGTGTCAATGAAGTTGACGCCGTTGTCCAGCGCGAAGCGCACCATCGCCGCCGCCTCATCGGCCGGCGTCTGGCCGCCGAAGGTCATCGTACCGAGGCAGAGCCCCGAGACCTTAAGTCCTGTACCCGCAAATTTTCTGTATTTCATGGCTGCTCCTCACCTTTCCCGGCTGCGCTTTCGCCTGCCGCCTGTTCATTCCCGTAAAGATCCGCCTGCTTTTTTCTTTTCTCTCCCCGCCTCAGGCCGGTTCCTGCGGCAGTCCCGGCAGTACGACCAGTTTTCCCTTCTCCAGCCGCAGTCTCCCGATGCCGCCGTTTTCCAGCTTCGGTTTCCAGAAATCCTTTGTCTCCAGTCCCAGCAGGACACTGTACACGCTGCAGAACAGCGCGCCGTGGGCGACCACCAGCGTGTTCTCATAGGTTTTCTCAGCGGGAATGAGGATCTCGCTGATCACGCGCTGCGCGCGCTCCCTCAGCTCCTCGAAGCTTTCACCGCCGATATCCGGCTTAAAGTTTGCGGGATCCTTCCCGTATCCCTCCATAGGGCCGCCCGGCGCCTGGGCCACTTCCCGGGGCAGACCCTCGGAGAGGCCGTAGGCCTGCTCCACGAGCAGTCCTTTGCGGATGATCGGCAGATCCCGGCCGCCCAGCACGATCTTTGCCGTCTCGACCGTCCGGGAGAAGGGACTGGCGTATACCGCGTCAAGGTGCACGCCGGCCAGAAGCGCGCCGGCTTTCGCCGCCTGCTCCCTGCCCACGTCATTGAGCGGGATGTCCACCCGCCCCTGCATCTTCAGCGCAGCGTTCCAGTAGGTCTGTCCGTGTCTTACCAGATACAGCATGCCGGTCATCTCCTTTAACTCAGTTTCGTCAGTTTTTCAGCTTCGCGATCCGTTCCTTCGTGAACGCGTCGATCTTTTTCCAGAGACCGGAAAGCTGGCGCTTGTGCCTGCACAGCTTTTCCGTGCAGCCCGCGCAGGAAAGATAGGCGTTCGTGTTCTCCGAGAACCGCTCCGGATGCAGATAGAAGGTGATCTCCCAGCGGATCAGCAGAGCCAG
This sequence comes from uncultured Lachnospiraceae bacterium, assembly GCA_946618155.1. Lineage (GTDB taxonomy): Bacteria > Bacillota > Clostridia > Lachnospirales > Lachnospiraceae > CAMOKZ01. The sequence goes on from CAMOKZ010000027.1 coordinate 4,643, forward strand.
CGACATCGCCAGCAGGCTCCAGGTAAAGCGGTTCACGATAAAGAACAGCGGTGTGAACATCATCGCGAAATCCCAGTTGTAGATTCTGCAGGTCACGCAGCAGCGGTTCTTGAAGATCCAGCTCTGGAACGGGCAGAAAAAGAGGATGCAGATGATGTCGCAGACGGAGAAGGCCGAGCACAGCAGAAGCATGAAGTCATCGTCCACGATCCCCAGCATGTGCAGGCCGCCGAGCAGCAGGTTGAAGACGATCCAGATCAGCAGGGCCAGCACCGCCCCGTGGTTGTCCGGGATGATGATCTCCGTTTTTCCCGTCTTCTGATAGTATTTCGCGAACTGCTTCTGGCAGCCCGGGCTCCGGAACCGGGACGGGAAAAAGCGAAGTCCCATCTCGATGGTGAACATCAGCCAGAGGATGAGCATCAGGGTCTTATGCTGCTCAAACCGGTACATGATCGTCTCCCCGCCCATGATGCGGTTCGCGATCCACAGCACCAGCAGGGTGATGAACAGCGCCCCCCGCCAGGCCAGGCTGACATAGTGTGAGAGCATGACGGCCGAGTGTTTCTTCCGCTTCATCCCGATAACCTCCGCGTAATGTCCAAAAACCGTTATTGCCTATCGCGCTTACTGCGCTTTTTCCGCCTTCGCGCTGTCCGTCCCGAACCGGTTAAACAGCATCGGGTACAGCGCGAACTCCACAAAGGCGATCAGCGCGTAGCGCGCGCCGCGCACAAGCAGCGCGGCAAACGTCCCGCCCTCGAGAAACTCCGCGGAAAACGGGAGCTTAAGCACTTTGTTCAGGGCGAAGAAGATCAGGCCTCCGCCGATCACGCGCAGCAGCTTGCGCGGAAGGCTTCCGCTCGTCTCATAGCGCACATACTTTTCTTCCACCAGGGAAGCCGCGCAAAACCCGATCAGCAGGCCAAGCCCGGAAAAGTAATCCGCTGTCCGGCACCAGAACAGGCCCGGAAGCGCAGTCAGAAGAATGACGCCGTACAGAACGGGACGGCTGGAGATCTTCTCCTCCAGCCAGCGGATGATCAGCGCCGCCGCAATGCCGAGGATCCAGCCCACCAGCACGTCGGTCGGATAATGGGCGCCCACGATCACCCGGGAGATGCCGGTCAGAAAGATCGCGATCAGAGCGAGGATCGTGACGGTTTTCTTCTTCAGGCCGACGGCAAGGCCGCCGTAGACCGCCCCGGCGTTCGTGGAATGTCCGCTCGGGAAAGAGTAGCCCTGCGCCGAGATATCATAGATATCCGCCTCCGGCTCGACCACGCGGAGGATCTTGATGTTCTTATGGTCAAAGTAGGGCCTGCGCCGCAGCGCGACATTCTTGATCATCGGGTTCCAGACCAGTCCGGCCAGGATGCCGAGTCCCACGGTCCTGCCCAGCTTCTTGTCATAGCACCAGACCAGATACCCGAGAAGCAGCACCAGGACGAGCTCCTCGCCCAGTGCGGAAAACTGCGAGATCACGGGAATGATGGGGGCCAGGTTCGCCTGGAGCCATACCATCAGGGACGTTTCCCAGGGAAACGCGAACACATTGCCGGCTGCTGCCATTTTATCCACCTCGTTTGCTGATTACTGATTTGTTTCTATCATTATTTTACCTGTATCCACTACGCTCCGCAAGGCTAAACCCGCTGCCGCGGCCAGCGTCTGTCGTCAGCTGAAATCGGTGTCCATCGCGATCATCACGGTATAATCCGGATACATCGCCTTCACCTTTTCCTTCACCGCGCTGCACACCGCGCCGCGGTCCGGCGCATCAAAGCTGACGACCAGGTCAAAGCGGACCAGCTTCTTTTCCCGGTTCAGGTAAAAGCCGTGCATCTGCTTGACATGCTCCTGCGCCAGGGCCAGATTGCCGATCTCTTCACGCATCCGGACAGCCTCAGCGTCGCGCGTGTTCACCGCGTAGACGCCGACCGCCGTCATGATGACGCCGTGCTCGCGGTATACCTTCATCGTGATCTCGCGGATCAGCTCGTCCAGGTCGCCGGCGGAAAGCGTATCCGGCACCTCGATGTGGATGGAGCCGTTGTAGGAATCCGGCCCGTAGTTGTTCAGGATAAGATCATAGGCGCCCTGTACCTCGGGGAAGCTGCTGACGGTCTTACGGATCGCGCCGGCAAGGGAGGCGTCTGCCCGCTCGCCGAGGATCTTGGAGAGGGTGTCCCGGAGCATCTCAATGCCGGACTTGATGATCACGACGGAGATGACGGCGCCCAGCCAGGCTTCCAGGGAGACCCCGGAGACCAGGTAGATGACGGCCGCGGCCAGAGTGGAGGCCGAGATCACGGAGTCGAGCACCGCGTCCTGACCGGAGTTGACCAGAGAATCAGAATTTACCCGCTCGCCGACGCCCTTTACATAGCGGCCGAGCACGATCTTCACGAGAACGCCCGCCGCCACGATGATCAGCGCCGCGGGGCCGTAGTCCGGGAGCTCCGGATGGATGATCTTCTTGACGGATTCAGTCAGCGACGTGATGCCGGCGTAGAGCACCAGCAGCGAGATGACCATCGCGCTCAGGTACTCGATTCTGCCGTACCCGAAGGGATGCTCCCTGTCCGGCTCCTTCGCCGCAAGCTTCGTCCCGACGATCGTGATCAGCGACGACGCCGCGTCGGACAGGTTGTTCACCGCATCCAGCACGACCGCGATCGAGTGGGAAAGGATGCCGACGCCGGCCTTGAAGGCGGCGAGAAAGACATTCGCGAGGATCCCGATGATGCTCGTCCGGACGATGATGCGCTCCCGCCCTTCCTGGGCCTGCTGCGCCTCTTCGGCGCCGGCGCCGTTAAGCTCGTTTTCCATCTGTATTTGCGCGTCTTTTACTGCTCCCATGCTGTTCCTCCTTATGTTTACCGTGCGCTGAGCCCGGTTTTTTCACACAATGCCAGATAAGCCTCCTGCGGATCCTCGATCTTCTCCACCGTCTGCTCCATCGGGCAGGATCCGTCCCCTTTCCGGTTCACGATCATCGGCGTGAGGGTTCCCCAGGATGCCTCTATGCCATGCTTTTCCAGCGCGTCCTTCCCCGCCTCGGAGAGGACCTGCGCGTACACCGCGCCCACGCCCAGGATGCTGTACATCAGCGCCGCGGCCTTGCCCACGATGCGGTCCGCCGCCGAATATCCCTCCAGCCGGCCGTGGGTGCCGATCAGGCCGAGCAGCGACCGGATGCCGCGCTCATTGCAGCGCACCTGCGCGTCCCCGCGCACCAGCACGCAGCTTAATTCTTCCTCATCAAGTATCTGTTTTGCCCTTTCCAGATCTGTCAAACCCGTTCCCTCTTCCTTCTGTACGCTTTACCTGTGCGCTTTATGTATATGCTTTTCCGGGCGGTTACCGCCTCGCGTAAAACCCTGTCTCCTCCGCCACAGTCGGGATGTTTTCCTGCTCCAGCTCGGTCACGCGGATATAGCGGTCATCGTCAAAAGTGCGCAGAAGCTGCTCTATCCGCTCCCGCGGCCCCTGAACCTCCATCTCGACGGTGCCGTCATACCGGTTGCGCACCCAGCCCGTCAGCCCGAGCCTGTCCGCAGCCCGCTTTGCCGTATAGCGAAATCCCACGCTCTGCACCCGGCCGTGAAAGACCAGATACCAGCGAACATCTCTTCCCTGCATCTTCTTTTCTTCTCCTGTCGGCCGGTTTTTCCCGGCTTTTTCTTCCGAAATTTAGTCTGTCTACCTATTGTAAGTTTTCGCGGGGGCGGTGTCAACAAATCTGCCCGCCTTGCCATCCGCATCCCCGTGAAGTATACTGTTTACGGAAAACTTATCATACCAGGGAGGTATTGTTATGCTTAGAAATGAAATCATGTCCATGGTTGATCACACCCTGCTCGCGCAGACCGCCACCTGGGAACAGATCAAGGCCCTCTGCGACGACGCCATCCATTACGGCACCGCATCCGTCTGCATCCCGCCCTGCTATGTCAGACAGGCGAAGGAATATGTCGGCGATCAGATGAAGGTCTGCACCGTCATCGGTTTCCCGAACGGCAATCACACCACCGCCGCCAAGGTGTTTGAGGCGAAGGACGCCGTCGAGAACGGCGCGGATGAGCTGGATATGGTCATCAACATCGGCGCCCTGAAGGCCGGCATGGACGACTATGTGCTGGGCGAGATCCGCGCGCTGAAGGAAGTCTGCGGCGAGCGCATCCTGAAGGTCATCATCGAGACCTGCCTGCTCACGCAGGAAGAAAAGGTGAAGATGTGCCATCTGGTCACCGAGGCCGGCGCGGACTTCATCAAGACCTCCACCGGGTTCTCCACCGGCGGCGCGACCTTTGAAGACATCGCCCTCTTCGCCGAGAACGTCGGCAAGGACGTCAGGATCAAGGCAGCCGGCGGCATCTCCTCCTTCGCGGACGCGGAGAAGTTCATTTCTCTTGGGGCCACGAGGCTGGGGACGAGCCGTTTGGTCAAGATTGCCAAGGCTGAAGAAGCCTAAGTATAGGAAAAAACCGGGGAGCCGGAATTCCAAGCAAATGGAATTCCGGCTCCCCGGTTTTTTCCTTGTTCAGGCTTTTTCTTCCTTCGGCTGGCTTACAGCCCGCCCCTGCGGATCATGTCGTCCGCCAGGGCCGCCATCTGCCCGGCGCTTTCCGGGCAGTCCCGGTTGACCCAGGCGCGGATCAGCCCGGCGCAGCCGAAGATGACGAAGCTGTAGTGATAGTCAAATTCTGTCTCGCCGCGCTGCTCCCGGGTGGCGCGCCAGACCTTCTGGCATTTCTCGTAGAGCACCTTGTTCAGGCGGTGCAGAAAGTTCATGTCTCCGTGCGGACTCAGCAGCACGCGGCACATCTCCCGGTTTTCCCCGATAAACGTAAACAGGTCCAGCAGGATGGGCTCTGTCGTTTTGGTGACATCCTCATTTTCATGGCTGGCTATGATGTTCTCCATCTTTTCGAACATCCCGACCTCTATTTTCTCCAGCATATCGAAAACGTCCCGGTAATATAAATAGAAGGTGCCCCGGTTCATGTCGGCAAGCTCTGTCAGTTCTTTTACCGTGATCTCGTTGATCTGCTTTTCCCCGAGAAGCTGGGTCAGCGCCTGCGTCAGAAGCTTCTTTGTCCGGCGTACCCGCCTGTCTTCCTTTTTCTCTGCCATTTTTCTTCCTCCCCGCTGTTCAACGATTTACCCCGTCCGTGTTGATTATCCCGGTTTTCCGGGGCGCTCTGTCGTTTAACGTGCGTTTGATATCAAATCTGATTATTGTTTTTGATACCATCGCTTATTATAATTCATGATGTTCAGTAAATCAACACCAAGTTTTATAACAGTGCGTTGTATCCATTACATCAACAGATTGGGAGGTAAGGGATGTGAAAAAAGTTACCAAATGGATGGTCCGGCATCGTGTCCTGGTCATTCTCGTCTGTCTGGCGCTGGTGATTCCCTCTGTCCTGGGCATCGCCGCCACAAAGACAAAATATGACCTGCTCTATTATCTGCCGGAGGACCTGGAAACTGTACAGGGACAGAATATTCTGCTGGAGGATTTCGGCAAGGGCGCCTTTTCCCTGCTCGTCACCGAGGGCATGACCCTGCAGGAGCAGGAAGAAATGGAGGACGCCATCCGGGAGATCCCGCATGTGGACTCGGTGATCGGCTTCGCCTCCGCTGTCCGCGGCACGCTGCCGCCGGAGATCCTTCCGGACGAGGTCCGGGAAAAGTTCATGCGCGGCGACTGCATGCTCTCTGCGGTCTTCTTTGATGACAGCTCCTCTTCCGAGGATACCATGGAGGCGATCGCGAAGGTCCGTGAGACCGCGGGTGAAAAGTGTTTTGTCAGCGGGCTCTCCGCCGTGGTGACCGATACCCGGAACCTGGTGGAGGAACAGGAAGCGACCTATGTAGCCATCGCCGTCGCGCTCTGCGCCGTGGTGCTGGCCGTCACCATGGACTCGCTCCTTCTGCCCATCATTTTCCTGCTGTGCATCGGCGTTTCCATTCTCTGGAACCTGGGCACCAACATTTTCCTCGGCGAGATCAGCTACATCACCAAGGCCGTGGCCGCCGTGCTGCAGCTGGGCGTCACGCTGGACTATTCCATCTTCCTGTGGCACAGCTACCGGGAGCAGAAGGCGCTCCACGAGGATAAAGATGAGGCCATGGCCGAGGCGATCGGCCTTACCTTCACCTCCATCCTGGGTTCAAGCCTGACGACCATCGCCGGCTTTATCGCGATCTGCTTCATGAGCTTTACGCTGGGCAGGGACCTTGGCATCGTCATGAGCAAGGGCGTGATCATGGGTCTTCTGGGAACCGTGATTCTGCTGCCCTGCGTGATCCGGCTTCTGGACGGCGCGATCGAGAAGACCTCGCACCGCCCGCTGCTGCCGGATGTCGGCGGAATCAGCCGGTTCGTCACAAAGCATTACCGGGCGCTGGCCGTCCTTCTCGTGCTTCTGATCTTCCCGGCCTTCTACGGATACAAAAACGTTCACGTCTACTATGACATGAGCCGGGTCATGGATCCGGACCTGCCCTCCGTAATCGCGAACCGCAAGCTGGAGGATACCTTCGATACCGCCACCACCCACCTCATCCTCGTGGACAGCAGCGTTCCGGCCTCGGACGTGCTGGAGATGACGAAAGAGATGGAAAAGGTGGACGGCGTGAAGAGCGTGATCGGCATCGACAGCCTTCTGGGCGGAGAGATCCCGGAAAGCATCGTGCCGGAGGAGATCCTGTCCAAGGTGAAGAGCGACCGCTATCAGCTGATGCTGGTGAACTCCGCCTACGTGATCTCCTCTGATGAGGTGAACGCCCAGATCGACGAGCTGGGCACCATCCTGAAAAAGTACGATGAGGGCGGCATGCTGATCGGCGAAGCGCCCTGCACAAAGGACCTGATCTCCTGCACCGACCATGATTTCGCCGTCGTCAACATCATCTCGATCATCGCGATCTTTATCATCATCCTGCTGGTCCAGAAATCCCTGAGCCTGCCGGTCCTGCTGGTCGCCGTCATCGAGCTCGCCATCGCCGCGAACCTCTGCATCCCGTATTATACGGGCACGGAGCTTCCCTTTATCGAGCCCATCCTGATCTCGACCATCCAGCTGGGCGCCACCGTCGACTACGCGATCCTGATGACGACGCGCTACAGACAGAACCGCATTGCCGGGATGGCAAAGATGGATGCCGTGGAAAAAGCGGCGGCTTCCTCCGCGCAGAGCATCCTGGTCAGCGGCATCGGATTTTTCGCGGCCACCTACGGCGTCGGCCTTTACGCCAACGTGGATATCATCTCCTCGATGTGCAGGCTGATCGCCCGCGGCGCTCTGCTCAGCGTTGCAGTCGTCCTGTTTCTGCTGCCCGCCGCGCTGCTTCTGCTGGATGGGCTGATCGTGCGCACCACCTTCGACATGAGGAAGGCTGGCAGGTCAGAGAATAGCTGAACATACCGGAAAGGAAGGATCTGTTATGAAGATGAAAATCAGAAAAATCGCCGCCCTCACCGCGGCACTTTCCATGACCGCCTGCTGCGCCGCAGTTCCGGCGCAGACCGTCAAGCATGAGCAGGTCTATGTCGTTGCGGGCGCTGACGGCGAAGCCGTCTCCGTCACCGATGAGATCCGCCTGGAAAACGCGGACGGGAAAGACGAGATTACCGATAAAACGCTGCTGACGCAGATCGAGTCCGTCGACAGCGGGATGGCCTTCACCCAGGACGGCGACACCCTCACCTGGCAGGCCGGCGGCAAAGATGTCGCCTATCACGGCACCGGGGACAAGACGCCGGCCGTTCTCCCGGTCGTCACGATCACCCTGGACGGCGAGGAGGTCTCCGCCGAAGAGCTGGCGGAGATGACCGGCGAAGCCCGGCTCACCGTGACCTGCCGGACCGAGGGCGATGCCCCGGCCCTGATGCTGTGCGCCCTTCCCCTTCCGGAAGAAGGCGTCTCGGCGCTGAGCCTGCACAATGCCTCCGTGATCACGCAGATGGGAAGGCAGATCCTGCTCGGCTGGGCGGTTCCCGGCGTGGACGGGCAGCTGGATCTTCCCGCATCCTTCAGCGCGGATTTCCACGCCGATCACGCCAGCCTGGACTGGATGATGACCTGCGTCACCTCCGCGCCCATCGAGGCGGTCTTCGACAGACTCATCACGCGCCTTGGCGGGGAAGACGGAGAAGCTGATCCGGACGCCGCGCTTGACGAGGTAAAAGCACTGCTCACCGCAATGGCAGCCGGCGAGCCCCTGCCGGAGACTGCAGGAATGACAAAGGATCTCTCCGAAAAGCTCTCCGGACTGAACACCGGCCTTACCGACCTGAACGACGGCGCATCCTCCCTGGCGGCAGGGGCCGCGCAGCTGAGCGAAGGCGCCGGCAAACTGAAGGACGGTGCATCCACCCTGAATGAAGGCCTTGCGACGCTGACCGCGAACGACGAAACGCTCAAGGCAGGCGCCCACGAGATCTTCAGCGCCATCCTGGACACAGCGAATGAGACGATCGCCCAGTCCGGCCTTGCCGAAGCAGGCATTGAGCTTGACACGCTGACGGAAGAAAATTACGAAGAAGTCCTCGGCGGCGCCATCGCCAAAGTCGATCCCGAAACGCTCAGGGCTTCCGCCTACGCGCAGGTGGAGGAGCAGGTGCGGCCGCAGGTAGAAGCAGCCGCCGACCAGATCCGCGCAGGCGTGGAAGAAGCCGTCAGGGCAAAGGTCCTGGAGGGCGTGCTGGAGGCCGCCGGTCTTTCCCTTACCGCGGAAGAATACAGTCAGGCCCTGGATGCGGGGCAGGTGACCCAGGAACAGGCAGCCGCCGTTGACGCCGCCCTCGAAGAGCAGATGGCTTCCGATGAAGTGGCCGCGCAGATCGAAGAAAACGTGAATGCGCAGATCGAGCAGATGGTCAAAGAAAACACCGAAGACTATCTCGCCTCCGATGAGGACGCCGCGAGCCAGCTCGCCATGGCGCAGACCGCCTATGACAGCCTCTCGGCACTCAAGGGACAGCTGGACAGCGTGAAGACCTTCGTGGACGGAATCGCCTCCTACACGGAAGGCGCCGAACAGGCAGCAGCCGGGGCCGAAGCTTTGAGCAGCGGACTTGGCGAGCTCAGTGAAGGCGCGGACAGCCTCATGACAGGCGCCGCCGGACTGCAGACAGACGGCACCCAGGCCCTGATGGACAGCATCCTTGCCGCCGAAAAAGACGCAGCAGACGCCCTCCTGCCCTACGTGGACGGAGACCTGACCGAACTCCTCCGCACCGGTACAGACGCAGAAGGAGAAACCACCGGCACCGGCTATGACCTGTGCGCCGAAGACATGACTGCAGAAACCGTCTACATCATCCGGACGGATCTGCGCTAAGGCACCAGGTGAAAGAACTGAACGAGCCGGCAGCCCGCTTCAGACGATACTGAAAGAGAAAAAACCGGGGGCCGGAATTCCAAGAAAATGGAATTCCGGCTCCCCGGTTTTTTCTTTGCTTAAGTATGTCAGCGGATCACTTGCTGTCCGCTCGCCGCATAGATGCGGAACCACTCATGCTGCTCCAGCTTCACATCCAGCGCCCTGACCGCCAGGTCCAGGCGTTCGATCTTCTGACTGCCCACCAGCGGCATCGCGCCGACCGGGTGATACAGGATCCAGGCGTAGACGATGGTCGCCGGCTCTTCGCCGTATTTCTCGGCGATCTGCCCGATCACCTTCATCGCCCTTTCGCAGTTCTCATCGCCGCTCCCAAAGAGCCGGCCGCCCGCCAGCGGGGACCAGATCATCGGGTGGATCTTTCTGGCACTGAGGTAATCCATGTTGCCGTTGTTGAAATGCTCGTAGCAGACCGGGTTCCACTCGATCTGGTTCGTGACGAGCTGCCCGTCCATCGCGGTCTGCAGCGCGTCGAACTTAAAGGGATCGAAGTTGGACACGCCGGCCTCGCCGATCAGGCC
>CAMOKZ010000028.1 GCA_946618155.1 uncultured Lachnospiraceae bacterium
CCGAACGTCGGCCGCACGACGGGGATCTGCGGGTACTCTGTTTTCATCAGCCTGCCAAGCCCCCTCAGATCGACGTTCCGCGATACGGGCGGGAAGGCGTCGTCAAAGTGGGACAGGAGGATCCGTTTCGGATGCACCCGTTCGATCATCTCCTGCGTTCGCGCCTCCCTGTCAAGGCACCCCTGATACGGCAGGATGAGCAGGTCCGGATTGTCCGGGTAGGTCTCCAGGTCTTCCGGCGCGAAATTCAGGCTGCCGGCAAGCAGGATCTGCTTTCCCTCCGCTTCAATGCCGTAGACAAGGGTCTCGCCGCCCTCCTTAAAATGCGTGTGGGCGTAGACGATAAAGGGCAGGTTGCGGATGTTCCGCAGTATATGGCCCGGCCGCACGTACTCCCGCAGAGCGCCCTTCCCCGGCGCAAACTCCGCGTGTTTCCCGCGGTAGACGCGCACGGCAAAGGGGCCCACCGGAATCTTGATGCCCGGCTGGATCACACAGACCGTATCCGTATCCTCCATGTACTTTTCCAGCGTCTCTGCAGCCTTCTCCCCGCAGAAGACCGTCGCGCCGGACATTTCCAGAATCTCGGGCACAAAGAAAAGATGATCAAAGTGTCCGTGGGTAATAAAGATCACGTCATACTCCGCAAACAGGTCAAGGCTCTCCGGATGAGACCCGCCGATCAGCTCCGCGAAGGGGTCAAAAAGGATCTTCCTTCCGTCCGATTCAATTGCGATCGATGCGCTGCCAAGCCAGGTGATCTTCATGCTGCCCCTCCTTTTGGCGGGGCTGCGCACGCTGCCGTGCTGGCCCGCTCCACCAGCGTCCCGCCGATCAGGACCTTGCAGTCTTTAAGCTCCCGGTCCGTCATCGCACTCTCCAGTGTCCTCACCGCCATGCGGCCGATCAGCGCGGTCGGGATGCGCATCGTGGTCAGCGCCGGAGAGGAAACAGCGGAATAGGCGATATCATCGAAGCCGATCACGCTGATATCCTCCGGGATGCGGATCTTCTTTTCCAGGAGCGCCTTCATCGCCCCCAGCGCGATCGTGTCGTTGTCAGCGAACACGCAGGGCGGCAGGGTGCGCCCCTCCTCCAGAAATCCTTTCATATCTTCATAAGCGCCGAGCATATACGGCCGGAGCAGGAAGGTATCTTCTCCGCGCAGCGAAAGGCCAAGTTCCCTGCAGCTTCGCCTGAGTCCATCCGCCCTGTCATCAAAATTGCAGATGGAAAGACTGCTGCGCAGGTAACCGATCCGGCTGTATCCCAGCAGGTAGAGGAAATCCGCCGCCTCCCGGACGATCTCATAATTGTCTATGGCGATCGAGTTGCAGGAGAAATGCTCCATCCGGTTATCCAGCACGACATAAGGGACCGGGATGCGGTCAAGAAGCGGATAAAGATCCCTGTCCAGCTCTGTGCCGAGCACGAATATGCCGCTCAGATCCGCAAAATCAATCGCGGCCAGGCTCCCCTCCAGGTTTTCCCGTGATACCTCAATGCGCAGGAGATAGCCTCTGCTGCGGCACTCCGCTTCGATAGAATCCAGGATGGAAGCAACGAACCCCGTATTCTCCTCCACGATAAATCCGCTCTTGATATACTTCAGAAACAGCAGGTGTCTGGGCGCGGCAGCCATGCCGGCTTTCGGGGCGCCGTAATTATACTGCTGGAGAAGGGCAAGAATCTCCTGTCTTCTGGCGTCGCTGATGCCCGGCCTGTTGTTCAGTACCATGGAAACAGCGGCAGGCGACACGCCGGCCAGCTTTGCGATCTCTTTGATGGTCATTCTTCTGCCTCCGGATCAGAAAAGAAGGCTTGTGTTTCTCATACCATGTGAGTATACTCTTCTTTTTTCTACTAAACAAGTTCAGTAATTAAATTTTCTCAGAAAAGAGCATTCTGCACAAAACATGCATTCTTTTTTGTGTATTATGTCATTTTTAACGCGTGTTATTGACAGTATATAGGTAGAATGCTACAATTGCGTTGAATTAAAGTTTTCCCGCTGACTGAACGAGGTCAGCAAAAAGCTAATTTTTTTTAACAGGAGGGTTAGTCATGAAGAAAACAATGATCACAGCAGCAGCTTGTGTCATCGCCCTTACGGCAATGACCGGATCCGCTTTCGCGGATGACTACAAGATCGCCGTCGTGCCGAAGATGACCAACATCGGCTGGTTCCAGAGAATGGAAGAAGGCGTGAACGAGTACAACGAAGCGAACGGCACCGAGTACGTATACCGCGGCTCCGCCGAGGGCGCTGACCAGGCAGGCATCGTCGAGCAGATGCTGGCTGAGGACTGGGACGCGATCTGCGTCGTTCCGTTTGACTCCGAGTCTCTGGCTCCCGTTCTGGAGAAGGCCCGTGAGCAGGGCATCGTCGTCATCACGCACGAAGCCGCTTCCATGGATCCGAAGTATTTCGACTATGATATCGAAGCATTCGTCAACGCCGATTACGGCAAACATTTCGCTGAGGCGATCTCCGAGTTCACCGGCGGCGAAGGCAAATACATCCAGTTCGTGGGCAGCCTGAACAGCGTTTCCCACAACGAGTGGTGCGATGCTGCCGACGAGTATTTCGCGGCAGAGACCTCCATGGAAAAGATCGGCCGCTATGAGACCGGCGACGACACGACCTCTTCCTACAACCAGACCAAGGAACTGCTTCAGGCCAATCCGGACATCGCGGCCATCGAAGGCTCCGCTTCCACCGATGTTGTCGGTGCTGCGCAGGCTGTTGACGAGCTTGGTCTCGGCGGCAAAATCGCGGTTATCGGTACGTCAATGACCTCCCTCGCCTCCAGCTATGTCGACAAGGGCGTCATCCAGACCTTCTCCGTCTGGGATCCCGCAAAGGCAGGCCAGGCTATGATCGAGCTGGCGAAGTACGTTCTGGACAACGAAGGTGCTGCTCCCGAGTCTCTCCCGGTCGAGGGATACGAAGAGCTTACGCCCGACGGAACCGTCCTTTACGGCGGTGCCCGTGTTGACGTTACCAAGGACAACATGGCGGACTACGATTTCTGATCGGTCTGACCGGTTCGTGATGAATTTCATAGGATAACGGAAACGTGTGACAACGCATCCCCATACAGCGCAGGGTTGTTGTATGGGGATGTTTTAATGAGGTATGATTATGGCGAATGAAGTATTCCTGAAGCTGTCGGGAATCAAGAAGTCCTTCGGCGGCGTGCATGCGCTGCGCGGCGTCGACCTGGAGATCCGCAGGGGGGAGATCCACTGCCTGGCCGGCGAGAACGGCTGCGGTAAATCGACCCTGATCAAGGCGATCTCCGGCGTCCATGAACCGGACGAAGGCACGATCTGGATCGACGGCGAGGAAATGAAGCACATGAAGCCGATGGACGCCATCGGCAAAGGCATCCAGGTCATCTACCAGGATTTTGCCGTCTTTCCCAATCTTACCGTGGCGGAAAACATCGCGCTGAACGGTGAACTGAAAAACAAATCAAAATTCGTCAGCTGGCGCGACGTCCACGAGGTGGCCGCCAGAGCCATGAGCCAGGTAGGCGCCAACATCGATCCCGATGTGCGTCTGGAAAGACTGTCCGTGGCGAACAAGCAGCTGGTCGCCATCTGCCGCGCGATCGTCAACGACGCCAAGCTGCTCATTCTGGATGAGCCTACGACGGCCCTGACCGCCCGTGAAGTCGAAAAGCTCTGGGCGATCATCCGTTCCCTGAAGGAAAAGGGCATCGCCATTATGATCGTCAACCATAAGCTGGACGAGATCTACCAGATCGCGGACCGCCTGACTATCCTGCGCAACGGCGCCTATATTTCCAGCGGCGATATCTCCGAGTACGACCAGGCCAGGTTCACCCGGGACATGACCGGCCATGACATTGTCGAAGACAAATACGCGCCGGAAAAAAGCAGCGAGGAAGTCCTGCGCGTGGAGCATCTCAGCCGCAAGGGCAGCTTTGAGGATGTCTCCTTCACGATGTACCGCGGCGACGTTCTCGGCATCACCGGCCTGCTGGGCAGCGGCCGCGGAGAGATCGGCGAAGCGCTGTTCGGACTCGCCCCGGCCGACAGCGGCACGATCGTGCTCAACGGCAGGACCATCACGATCAAGAGCGTCAGCGACGCGATCGCGAACGAGATCGGCTACGTCCCCGAGGACCGTCTGACGCAGGGCCTTTTTATGGACCGTTCCATCCAGGACAACACGATTGCTGCTTCCATCCGCGCCTACATGAAAGGCGGCAAGCTCGATGAAAAGGGCATGGAGGACGCCACGAACCGCTGGATCAAAGAGATCGACATCAAAGCGCCCTCACCCAAGCCCGCGGTACGCACGCTCTCCGGCGGAAACGCGCAGAAGGTGGTCATCGCAAAGTGGCTGAACACCAACCCGAAGCTGTTCATTCTTGACGGCCCCACGGTGGGCGTCGACATTGGCGCGAAGGCTGAGATCCATGCAATTCTGCACGATCTGGCCGCAAAGGGCATCGGCATCATCGTCATCTCCGACGACCTGCCGGAGCTGGTCCAGAACTGCAACCGGATCCTCGTCATGAAGGATGGCAGGTGCACAGGCATTATTGATAACAGTATTGACGAAGTATCTCTCGGTAAGATGCTGATCGGCGCATAGGAAGGAGGAAATGAGCATGGAAAAAAAGCAGAAACTTTTGCTGGGACTGACCAGTACGCCCATGATCCTGATCTATGTCATGGCCGTCTTCTGTCTCATTGCTGCCCTCAGGCAGCCGGCCTTCCTGAGCCCCGCGACCCTGATCAATCTCTGCCGCGCCGGTATCTTTACCATGTGCTTTGCCATCTGCGAGATGGTGGTCATCATCTCCGGCGGCATTGACGTTTCCTTCCCCGCGATCGGCTGCGTCGCGATGTATGTGCCGATGTGGCTGTACAATCACGACATGGGCGTGGACAGCGTCTTCTTTTTCTTCGGCGTTGCCATGCTGATCGGCCTGGTCTTCGGTATTCTGAACGGCGTTCTGGTTTCCTTCCTGAAGCTTCCGCCGCTCATTGCCACGCTGGCGACCAGTTCGGTGGCATCCGGCGGCCTGATCATGCTGCTGGGAACCAGGGAGTATACCTCCCTTCCGCCATCCCTCGACGCGCTGTATTCCGTCAACCTGATCACGTTTACGGATCCGGCCACCGGTTTCAAATACCCGCTGACCATCCTTATCCTTGTCCCGGTATTCCTGTGCATCATCGTGGCTCTGATCATGAAGTACACCATGCTCGGCCGCGGCCTGTACGCGATCGGCGGTGACAAGAACGCGGCCCGCGTTGCCGGCTTCAACGTCATCGTGCTGCAGTTCATCGCTTATATTTTCTGCAGCGTCATGGCCAGCGCCACTGCCATGATCTACACTACACTGATGCACTCCTCCACCACCACCGCGCTGATGGGCGAAGAAATGATCATCATCGCGGCCTGTGTCGTCGGCGGCTGCCGCCTTACCGGCGGACACGGCAGCGTGGGCGGGACTATCCTCGGTGTGCTTCTGATCACCCTGGTACGCAACAATCTCAACATGCTGGGCATCCCCACCAGCTGGCAGACATTTGCCGTCGGCCTGGTGCTGCTGCTCGGCGCCGTTCTCTCCTCGATACAGGCAAGACGTATCGAGAAGATGGGCAAGATCTGAGGAAGGAGGAAGCGACCGTGAATAATCAGAAAGCGGGAACCGCCCGCAGACTGCCCGATACCCATATTCTGACCATCATCGGCCTGATGGCCCTGGTCCTGATCATGATGCTCTTCCTTCAGCCGGGCAATTATTTTTCGCTGAAGAATGCGCGTTCCATGATCTATCAGTTCCCTGAGTACGGAATTCTTGCATTCGGCATGATGGTGTGCATGATTGCCGGCGGCATCGACCTGTCCCTGGTCGGCATCATGAATTTTACCGGCGTGATCGCCGCACTGATCGTCAAACATATGGTTCCCGCCGAGGGCGGTCCCATGACGGCGGCAGCGATCATCCTGGCTGTGGCGGCAGCGATCGTTATCGGCTGCGCCTGCGGCGCGTTTAACGGTTTCATCATCGGCTATTTCCACATCCCGGCCATGCTGGTCACCCTGTGCGGTCTTCAGCTCTACACCGGGCTTGCGTACGGGATCACCGGCGGCCCCGCCATCAACGGCATGTGCGATGCCTTCAAGGCGATCTCCAACGGCAGCATCGCCGGCATCCCCTATGTGCTCTTTATTTTCATCGCCGTCTTCCTCCTCGTGACCTTCGTCATGAAGAGCACGGTATTCGGTCATGAGATCTACTTCCTGGGAAGCAACGCGAGAGCATCCCGGTACAGCGGTATCAACACGCTGAAAGTCACCATCATGACCCATGCGTTCAGCGGTATCCTCGGCGGCATTTCCGGCATTCTCATTACAAGCCACCTGAATTCCGCGAAAAGCTCCAACGGTTCCACCTACACGCTGCTGACCCTGCTGATCGTCGTCCTGGGCGGCGTTCACCCGGACGGCGGAAAAGGCAAGGTCCTCGGCGTGACCCTGTCGACCATTCTTCTTCAGCTGATCGCGAACGCCTTCGGTCTGCTGCACATGGACGACAACGCCAAGACCTTCGTCAACGGATGCATGCTGGTAGCCGCTCTGCTGCTGGATGTCTACCTTGACAAGAGAGCTGCGAAGAGGAACTGACCGCTTCCGGTCTTCCGCTACTGCATACACACTGTCTAAAATCACAAGGAGGAAAAACGTCATGAAGAAAATCATCAACGCACCCGAGAACTACACGGACGATATGCTCAGGGGCATCTACGCGGCACATCCGGAAGCAGTCAAATACGTGGAGGGAGACCTTCGCTGCTACTGCACGGCTAAGAAGAAAGAAGGCAAAGTCGCCATCATCACCGGCGGCGGCACCGGCCATCTTCCCCTGTTCCTGGGGTATGTAGGCGAAAACCTGCTGGACGGCTGCGGCGTGGGCAGCGTTTTCCAGAGCCCCTCTGCCGAACAGATCTACAATGTCAGCAAGGAAGTGGAGGCCGGCGCCGGCATCCTCTACCTCTACGGCAATTACACCGGCGACATCATGAACTTCGATATGGCGGCCGAGATGTGCGAGATGGACGATATTGAGACCAGAAGCATCGTCGGCGCGGATGACGTCAACAGCAACGCGGATCCGGATACCCGCCGCGGCGTGGCCGGCATCTTCTTCATGTACAAGTGCGCCGGTGCGAAGGCCGCGCAGATGGGCTGCCTTGACGAGGTCCTGGCCGCCGCGCAGAAGGCGAAGGATAACACCCGCACCGTCGGTTTCGCCCTGACGCCCTGCGTCATTCCGGAGCTTGGCCATTCCAACTTTACCCTCGGCGAGAACGAGATGGCGATGGGCATGGGCATCCACGGCGAGCCCGGCATCTGGAACGGCCCGGTCAAAACTGCGGACGAGCTGGCTGCGGAGAGCCTGGAGACGATCCTGAAGGATATGCCGGTTTCCGCCGGTGAAGAGGTCTGCGTACTGATCAACGGTCTCGGCGCCACCAGCATTGAAGAGCTCTACATCCTGTCCGGAAGTGTCCGCCGCATCCTGGATGAGAAGGGCATCAAGTCCTACCGCACCTTCGTCGGCGAGTACGCGACCAGCATGGAAATGGCCGGCGCTTCCATCTCCATCTGCCGTGTTGACGACGAGATGAAGGAATGGATCGACATGCCCGTCAAGACCCCGTTCTATACCCAGGCGTAAGATTGGAGGAGAAAAAAGTGAGTACGATCAAAGCAGAGCAGCTCGCGGACCTCTTTGAAAGCGTCGCGGAGATCTTCGCCGCGAAAAAGGACGAGCTGTGTGAGATGGACGCAAAGATGGGCGACGGCGATCTCGGCCTGACCATGGACAAGGGCTACGGTGCCCTGCCCGGTATCTTAAGAGAGGTCGCTGAGCCCGGAGATATCGGCAAAACGCTGATGAAGGGCGGCATGAAGATGGCCGGCCTGGTGCCCAGCACGATGGGCACGCTGATGGGCAGCGGCATCATGGAGGGCGGAAAAGCCCTCAAGGGCAAGGCGGAAATGGGCCCGGCAGAGCTTGCCGACTACCTTACCGGCTTTGCGGCAGGCCTGCAGAAGCGAGGCAAATGCCAGCCCGGCGACCGCACCATCCTCGACAGCGTCCTGCCCGGGGCGCAGAAAGCGCAGGAAGCAGCCGCGGCAGGTGCTGACCTTAAGGGCGTGATCGGCGCCGCCGTTGAAGGCGCGAAAGCCGGCGTTGAAGCCACGAAGGATATGCTGCCCAAGTTCGGAAAAGCCGCCGTTTTCACGGCGAAAGCGAAGGGCGTCGCCGACCAGGGCGCTGTTGCCGGCCTCACCATGCTGGAGGGCCTGCAGGGCGGCATCGAAAAGCTCGCCTGACAGCGCAGCGGAACGGCAAAAAGCCTGATCCGCCAACGCTTCGCCCATATTGCAGAAAAGATCGGGAGGCTGCGGATAATCCGCAGCCTCCCTGTTTACTGTCTTATTTTGTTTTCCGGAAGTTTCTTCCCTCCGTCTATCCCCAGGCAAACGCCTGCCGCTTACCAGCGGTTGAACCCGCGCAGGTTAAGGACCTGGCTGTTCATGCACCCGCTCATGTCGCTGGCCAGGAACAGGGCAGCCTCCCCCATCGTCTCGCAGGAATTGACGTCCCCGCCCGCGGCGAGGATAAATTCCCTTCTCTCCGACTTCTGGAACATCTCCGTATCCACCGGTCCCGGGCAGATCGCATTGATGCGGATATCCCGGCATACCTTGCGGACCTCGTCGCCCAGCGACTGGGTAAAGCAGATCACGGCCGCCTTGCTCGCGGAGTAGGCAGTGCTGCCCGGCAGTCCGCGCAGGCCCGCCGCGCTGGCGATGTTGATGATCCTGCCGTAGCTCTGTTCGATCATGTGCGGCAGAACGGCCTTGGTCACCAGCATAACGCTGCGCATGTTGGTGGTCATGATCTCGTCGAAGACTTCGATGGGCATCTCGGTAAAGGGCATCTCCCGGCTGATCCCGGCGTTGTTGACCAGAATATCGAGCCTGCCGAAGCGCGCGATGATCTCTTCGGTCATCTCCCGCACCTTTGCCTCATCCGTCACGTCGCAGGGAATGCACTCGGCCTTTCCGCCCTCCGCGCGGATCTCTTCGGCCGCCTCATCCAGCGTCGCCTTCGTCCGTCCCGAAAGGATGACCAGTGCTCCGTTCTTCGCGAAGACCTTCGCAATCCCCTTGCCTATTCCTCTTCCCGCCCCTGTGATCAGGGCAGTTTTGTTGTCCAGCAGCATAACCAGTTCCCCCTTCTCCGGTTTTTTTATTATTTTACCAGAGAGAAGAAATCCGTCAAGTCATCCGTATCGCACTCGCCCTTTTCCATCCAGAAATCGGCCATATCCTGGCTGATCGCGAAGATGGAGCGCTCGTTTTCTTCATTGTTGAGTTCTTCGTTGTCTTCCCTGCCGAAGAAGACAAGCCCTTCCATATCGGCGGCGATGTCCTCGGCCGTCACTTCCTCAAAGCCGCCGGCCATCAGCGCGCAGGCCTCCTCCGGATTCTCCTCCAGGAAATCGATTGCCTTGTACCAGGCCTCGGCGACGGCTTCCACCACCTCGGGATGCTCCTCGGCGTAGGCGGTATTGACCACCAGGCTGTCCAGGATGGTCTCGGGGTAGTCCGCGCTGGTCACGAGGGCGTGGGCGCCTTCTACGGAATCAAGGGCCTCCGAGAGCTCCGGCTCCCACATGATGGCCGCGTCCACCTGCCCGCTCATGAAGGCAAGTCCGGCTTCCGTCGTATCCGCCATCTCGACCATGCGGATATCCTCCTCCGCGAGACTGCTTCCGTTCTCCAGCGCAGTCAGGAAGAAATAGTAGGAGGACGCTGCCTTGTCGAGGGCCAGGGTCTTTCCGGCCAGGTCATCCAGGGACTGGATATCGGCGCCCGTCACCAGGCCGTCGGCTCCGTTGGAGGCGTCCATGGTCAGGACGAAGCGGCTGTTCGCGCCGTTGGCGAACATCTTGATGTTGGGGTCCTGGGCGGTGGCCAGGAACTGTACGCTCCCCCTGGTGATCAGGGCGGCGTAGGTGGACTCATCCTCGATGACCTGGATCGTCATATCGATGCCGGCCTCCTCGAAATAGCCCTTCTCCTGTGCGATGAACATCGGCGCGTAGCCAGTCCAGGTGCAGAACGCCATGGTCACTTCCTGGGTCTCCTGGGCCGCTGCCGGGACAGCCGCAAGCATGACTGCGGCAAGCGCCGCCGCGGACAGAACAGATTTCTTCATTGCCTTTCTCCTCTCTTGAAAAAACACATAAAAACACAACTGCTTTATCTTCCTATCTTCCGGAAGCTGCATCCATACTTTCCTGCCAGAGCATCTCCATGATCTTTTCCTTGACCGCGATGAACTCCGGCCGCACCAGGCTGTGGTGATTCCGTTCGCCCGGGATGTCCACCTCGATCACGTCCCGGATGGTCCCCGGCCTGCGGCTCATCACATAGATCCGGTCGCCCAGAAGGACAGCCTCATCGATATCGTGGGTGATGAACAGGATGGTCGGGTGCTTTTTCCTGCTGATGCCGGCCAGCAGCTCCTGCATGACCACGCGGGTCTGCGCGTCCAGCGCGCCGAAGGGCTCATCCATCAGCAGGACCTCGGGCTCGTTGGCCAGCGTCCTCGCGATGGCCGCCCTCTGCTTCATTCCGCCGGAAAGCTGCCTGGGCAGGGCGTTCTCAAAGCCGCCGAGACCGACAAGGTCGATATATTCCTTCGCCCGCTGCGCCCGCTCCGCGGCAGGCACCTTCTTCATTTTCAGGCCGAACTCTACATTTTTCTGCACCGTCAGCCACGGGAACAGGCTGTATCCCTGAAAGACCATGCCCCTGTCGGCGCCGGGCGCGCAGACAGGCTTCCCGTCCAGCAGCACCTCCCCCGAGGTCTGTTCGTCCAGTCCGCCGATGATGTTGATCAGGGTCGTCTTGCCGCAGCCCGAGGGGCCCACGATCATGACAAATTCCGATTCCCGCACGGTAAGGTCCACATCCTGCAGGGCCGTCACGGCCTGCGCGCCTTCCCCGTATACCCTGCCGAGCGCCCGTACGCGAAGCTTTTCATTTCCGCTCATTTCTTATCTCCCAATCTCTCCTGCCACGGTGCCACCGCCCGGCTGAGCAGCCGGAACAGCCAGTCCGTGATCAGGCCGATCAGCCCGATCAGCAGGAGGCCGGCGAAGATCGTATCCGTCGCCAGGTAGCGCTGCGAGCGCAGGATCATGAAGCCCAGGCCGTTGCTCGCGGCAACCATCTCCGCTACCACCAGGTAGGTCCATGCCCAGCCGACCGTCAGGCGGAAGTCATCCATCAGGCCCGGCAGCGCCGCCGGGAAGATCACCTCCCGGTAGACCTGGAAACGCCCTGCCCCCAGCGTGAGCGCGGCGTTGATCATGTTGCGGTCCACACTGGAAACGGTATCGCAGACCATCAGCACCAGCTGGAAAAAGGTGCCCAGGAAAATGATCGTGTACTTCTGCGTCTCCTCGATGCCGAGGTACAGGAGGGTCAGCGGCACCAGGGCCACCACCGGCAGGTAACGCGCAAACTCGATGATGGGCTGCACAAAAGCGGAGACCCGCTTCGAATTCGCCATCAGCATGCCCATCGGCAGCGCGATCAGCACCGACCAGATCCAGCCGATCATCACACGGGAAATGGACTCCCTGCAGTTCGCCCACAGGCTGCCGTCCTTTGCCATCTCCACGATTCTGCCGAGAACCGCCGTCGGGGTCGGCAGAAAGATCTCATCCACCCAGCGGCCGTAGGAGGCCAGACACCAGAACCCGATGATCAGACCGAAGCACAGCAGGGAGAGCGCCGTCGTCTCCTTCCGGGAAACAGGCCTTTTCTTTTTGCCGGACAATCGGATCACACTCCTTCACTTTATTGTAGTAGCAAATCACAGCAGCACTATAATACTGCATGAAAGGGATAATTGCAAGACAAAGCAGTATAAAAAAAAGTTACTATTCACGAACCGGCCGTGAATAGTAACTTTGCGTTCAGTTTGCTGTAGATCCTTTCCCTGAACCAGGGCTCCGTGCTGGCTTCCACCGCGCCCTCGGGCGAAAACCACTTCACGTCCCGGTTCTCCCCCGCCCTTGCCCGCAGCGGCTCTTCCGGATCCGCCTCCAGCAGGTAGGTCAGGTTGAGGTGCAGGTGGGACGGCACATAGACGCCCTTCTTCTCATGTCCGTCCACGCAGAGGATCTCAAGAGAATAGATCCCGCGGCTGACGGGGCGCACCCGGGAAAGTCCGCTCTCCTCCCGCGCCTCCCGGAGCGCCGTCCCCAAAATGTCTGTCTCCCCGTCGCAGTGCCCGCCCAGCCAGCTCCAGGAATCGTACAGGAGATGATAAGCCATCAGCACCTTCGTCCTGTCCGGGGAAACGATCCAGGACGATCCCGTCAGATGGGCGGATAGGTTGGAGCGGTAAAAAAGCTCCTCGCCGCTCTCCAGCCGGCGCAGGATCTCGGCCTTGTCCCTCTCCTCCTGCTCGTTCCAGGGGGTAAACCGCCGGATATCCCCGATGAGTTTATCTGTCTTCTCCATCCTGTTCCCTCCAAAGAAAAGGGAGCAGCCGCGGCCGCTCCCTCTGCGTTCATGACAGGCCCATATCCTTCAGGCGCTTCTTCGCATCCTCCTCGCCCTGCTCGGCAGCCTTCTGATACCACTTGACCGCCTCGCTGAGGCTTGCCTCCACGCCGGTGCCGGACTCGTACATCTTCGCGATCTTGTACTGGGCCCTGGGATGACCGGCCTCAGCCGCCTTCAGGTACCACTTTGCCGCCTCGGTAAGGTCCATGGGTACGCCCTCGCCGTTCTCGTAGCTGATCGCGAGATTGCGCATAGCGTACTTGTTGCCCTGCTCGGCAGCCTTTCTGTACCAGCGCGCCGCCTCCTCGTGGTCGATGGGCAGTCCGCCCTTGCCCTTGTCGTAATAGAGGCCGAGGGTGTTCTGCGCCTTCGCGTGGCCGTTCTCGGCAGCCAGCTTATACCATTTCGCGGCTTCCCGCTGGTCCGCCTCAACGCCCTTGCCGTCCTCGCAGCAGATGGCCATGTTGTACTGGGCGTACTTATTGCCCTGCTCCGCCGCTTTCCGGAACCAGGTTACCGCCTGGGCGTAATCCTGGGGCAGGCCGCCCTTTCCGCGGTAATAGTAGATGCCGAGGCTCAGCTGGGATCTCGGGTTTCCGCCCTCTGCAGCCCTGCGGTACCAGTAGGCCGCCTGCTTCTCATCCTGCGGAACGCCTCTGCCTTCATCGTAGAAATCGCCGAGGCTGCTCTCGGAAGAGTGATATCCCTGCTCCGCCGCCTTGCGGAACCACATGGCCGCGGTCTCCAGATCGACCGGAATGCCGGTGCCGTCGCGGTAGCAGCAGGCCAGGTTGTGCTGTGCTCTCGCCCAGCCCTGATCCGCCGATTTGCGGTACCAGCTGATCGCTTCTTCCATATTGACGGGGGTGCCGGTCCCGCTCTCCAGGCACCAGGCCAGGTTGCACTGCGCGAT
Organism: uncultured Lachnospiraceae bacterium; assembly: GCA_946618155.1. GTDB lineage: Bacteria > Bacillota > Clostridia > Lachnospirales > Lachnospiraceae > CAMOKZ01. The sequence goes on from CAMOKZ010000028.1 coordinate 13,566, forward strand.
GCGCACGCCCTGCTCGGCAGCCTTTCTGTACCACTTGACCGCCTCGCTGGCGTCAGCGGGTACGCCCCTGCCGAACTCGTAGCAGATGCCGACGCTGTTCTGCGCGCTTCCGTCGCCCTTTTCGGCAGCCTGCATGTACCAGCTGTAGGCCTTGCCGTAATCCAGCGTAGTGCCGGTGCCGTAATAATAGCAATCGGCCAGGTTGCGCATGCCGACCTTGCTGCCCTTTTCTGCCGCTTTCTGGTACCAGTAGAAGGCCTGGGTCATATCCTTGGGCAGGCCTTTGCCGCTCTCATAGCACCAGCCCAGATTGCAGCAGGCCGCCGGATGGCCCTTCTCGGCCGCGATGCGGTACCACCTTGCCGCCTCCTCCTGGTTCTGGGGAGCCCCCTCGCCATAGAAGAGCGCATAGGCCAGGCTGAACTGCGCGGAGGCGTCGCCCTGCTGGGCAAGACGCAGATGCTCCTTCACCTTTTCCGACATGCCCGCTTCCAGCGCCTTCAGGTCGACCTGGGGCGCGGAGGGCGCGGGGGCAGGCGAAGGTGCTGCGGCGGAATATCCGCCCGAACCGCTGCCCGCGGAAGAAAATCCGCCAAAGCCGTCGCCGAAGGTAAAGTCGGAGGCTCTGGGCGCTGTAAAGCCCTGTCCGCCCTGTCCCCAGCTTCCCGTCTCAAATCCGAATCCGGAAG